>JAISOP010000108.1 GCA_031275525.1 Tannerella sp. | reverse complement strand
CGGGACGTTCGACGCCACGGTCAACGGCTTGCAGGTGACGCATAAAAAACCTTCGCCGGAGATTTACCTTACCGCCGCCCGGAAACTGGACGTAGCGCCGTCTCACTGCCTGGTTGTGGAAGATGCCCTCAACGGCATCCAGGCCGCCAAAGCCGCCGGAATGTACTGCCTGGCGCTGACGACCACTTTCGACGCGGAACAACTTCGCGGGGCTGACCTTATTTGCAGCGACCTGTCCGAAGCGCCGGAAGATATTTTCCGCAGATTCTGAAACGGCAAAAGATTCAAAAACAGATGCCATTGGGCGGCTCTCCTGGATTTTAAACCAACCGGACCAGGTGTTGGTTCAATCGAACCAAGTTTTGATTCAATTGAATTAAGTTTTGATTCAACCGCCCCAAGTTTTGGTTCAACCGTCCCAACTGTCCCAAGTTTTATACTTTACGCGGCCACTTTTTGTGCATTTATGTTTTTAATAATTTGGAATTTCAATAAATGCTACCGAGAGAAGTATAACATTGCCTTTTTCCCTTCCGCAAACGAAGGGTGTATCCGTGTTTAAATGATTTCGTCGGGCAGGAGGCCGGTATCCATGTCCCGGTGCACGATTTGTTCCGGGTCTTCGAATGTTTCCCGGTTCAGTTCGCGCCAAAGGATATCTTTCAGTTCCGTAAGCCCCTGCTGTGCTACGGAGGAAATAAACGCACACGGAAGGCCGGGCAGTTCCCGCCGGATGGTAGCAAGACGTTCGTCGTCCGCCAGGTCGCATTTGGTGACGGCCAACACTCTGTTTTTACCTGCCAGGCCGGGATTGTATTTCAGGAGTTCATTGTCGAGCACCTTATACTCGTGCCGGAGGTCTTGTGCGTCGGCCGGAATGGTGAACAGCAGGAGGGAATTGCGTTCGATGTGACGCAGGAAACGCAGTCCAAGCCCTTTTCCTTCGCTGGCGCCTTCGATAATCCCGGGGATGTCGGCCATGACGAACGAACGGTTGTCGCGATACGAAACGATACCCAGGTTCGGTTCCAGTGTCGTAAAGGGATAGTCGGCTATTTTGGGTTTGGCGGCGGAGATGACGGAGAGCAGGGTAGATTTCCCGGCATTCGGGAAACCGACGAGTCCGACGTCTGCCAGCAGTTTGAGTTGGAGGATGATGGTTCGCTCCTGGCCGGGTTCGCCCGGCTGGGCATAACGGGGCGCCTGGTTGGTGGCCGTCTTGAAGTGCACGTTTCCCCATCCGCCTTTACCGCCTTTCAGCAGCCGGACGGTTTGTCCGTCTTCCGTCACGTCGCAGAGGCAGGCGCCTGTTTCGGCATCGTAGGCCACCGTGCCGCAGGGGACTTCGATGATCCGGTCTTCGCCATCCTTCCCGGAACTGCGTTTGCCGCTGCCGTTTTCGCCGGAAGAGGCAAAGACATGACGCTCGAACTTGAGGTGCAGCAATGTCCAGAGGTTGCGTCTGGCACGCAGAAAGACATCGCCGCCCCGTCCGCCGTCGCCGCCGTCCGGTCCGCCCCGCGGAATGTATTTCTCGCGCCGGAAGTGCATCGACCCTTGACCGCCTTTTCCCGAACGACAATAGATTTTTACATAATCGACAAAATTGGATTCAGCCATAACTTATTCAATAATTCAAAGGTTCAATGGTTCAATGATTCAAAGATTCAGGATTTGGCAATCCGGCTTTCGATGGCGTCAACGATTTGCCGGAAAATCTCGTCCACCGTTCCGCAACCCTTGATGGACGCATACTTTCCTTCGCAGATATAAAAGGTGACCAGCGGAGCGGTCTGCGTGTGGTACACGTCCAGCCGTGCCCGAATGGTTTCCGGATGATCGTCCGAGCGACCGGATATTTTTCCGCGTTCCAGCAGGCGCCGAATCAATTCATCGTCATTTACTTGCAAGTCGATCAGTAGGGATATGTCCATTCCCCGCTCGTTCATGATCTCTTTCAGGGCGATGGCCTGCGGGATGGTACGCGGAAAGCCGTCAAAGATAATTCCTTTTGAATCTTGTTTCCCATCCAGGAAATCGGCCACCAGTTGGATGATTATTTCGTCGGGCACCAGTTTGCCGCGGTCGATATACGCTTTGGTTATCTTTCCCAAGTCCCCTCCTTCACGGATGGTTTCACGAAGCGTCACCCCAGTCGAAATGTAATCCAGCCCAAAGGTCTTCTTTATCAATTCACTTTGTGTCCCTTTACCCGAACCGGGCGCACCAAAAATAATGATGTTCAGCATAACGTTTTTGTGATAAGGCTAATTAATGGTTGTTCTTAATTTTATAGATATTGCGTGAAGTGCGTCCCAGCCCGTCATAGTCCAGTCCGAATCCCACGACGAAATCATCGGCAATCTCTATGCCGATGTAGTCCGGTTTCAGATCGCACTTCAGCGAATAGGGTTTGAACAGCATCGTCGCCAGAGAGACCTTGCCGGCGCCGGAGCGCTGCAATTTCCGCATCACATATTGCATGGTTAGTCCCGTATCGACGACGTCTTCCAGCAGGATTATCAGCCTGTTATTGATGTTTCCGCGGATGGGCATCACTTCCTGCACGACGCCTCCGGATTGAGTCCCCCGGTAGGAGGAGTAGGCGGCAAACGTAAGTTCGCAGTCTGGGGGCAGGAGACTCATCAATTCTGTGGTGAACATGTAGGCGCCGTTTAATATTCCGACAAAAAGAGGATTCTTTCCTTTGGCGTCACGCCAAATGGTTCCTGCCATTTTCCGGATGGCAGCCACGATCTCGGCTTCCGGGATAAACAACTCAAAATCTTTATCTTTCAATCGAATTTTTTCTTCCATTGATTTCTGTTCTCTTGAAGGCACAAACTTACGCAAAGATAAGTTGCAGCGATGTATAAAATCATGTATTTTTGCAGGTGTAATTTGGAAAGTATGTTAAAGATATTTGAAACTGAAAAAACAAACGCGTTAGACCGGTACACAATCGAATATGAGCCGGTTCGCTCTATTGACCTGGTGGAACGCGCCGCGATGGCTTTTGTACGTGAATACAGCCGTCGCTTCTCAAAGCAGAACCAGGTGACGGTGTTTAGCGGGTGTGGAAACAACGGCGCCGACGCCCTGGCTATTGCGCGTTTGCTGGCGAAAGAGAACTATCGCCTGAAAGTTTACTTAATCAATCCCATGGGCCGATTGTCGCCGGAGGGCGAAGTGAACAAGGCACGCCTGCAGGAGGTGCCGAATGTCATTTTCTTTGAGGTGATCAGAGGGGAAGATTTTAGGCTGCCCGAACTTTCGTCACACGATGTGGTGATAGACGGGCTGTTCGGTTCCGGGCTGAACCGTCCGCTGGAAGGGGCTTACGCAATGCTGGTGGAACATATCAACCAGTCCGGGGCAAAGGTGGTGTCCATTGATATGCCTTCGGGTCTGTTCGGCGAGGATAACGGCAGGAATAATCCTCAGGCTATCGTGCGGGCAACGTGGACCTTTACGTTCGAGTTTCCGAAACTGGCCTTCTTCCTGCCCGAGAATGCGCCTTATACGGGAAAATGGAAAGTATTGCCCATCGGGATTCATCCGACCATCGTCGAACAAACGCAAACGCCCTATTACCTGTTGACGGACGAGACTGTTTCCGGACTGATTCGTTCCCGGGAAACCTTTGCGCACAAGGGAATTTTCGGCCATGCGCTGCTGATTGCCGGGAGCAAGGGAAAGATGGGCGCGGCCGTTCTGGCGTCCGAGGCCTGTCTGCGTAGCGGGGCCGGACGGTTGACGGTTCATGTGCCATTCCGGGGCGAAGCCGTGCTCCATACCTCCATCCCCGAAGCGATGCTGAGTTTGGATGTCAATGAAGATATAGTTTCGGAATTGCCTGATTTGAGGGCGTATGATGCCGTTGGCATCGGGCCGGGACTGGGAACGCAGGCGCCTTCGCAGGAGGTGTTAAAGGCGCTGCTGACTTCTGCGGAAAAGCCTTTGGCGCTGGATGCGGATGCGCTTAATATCCTCTCATTGAACAGGGAGTGGGTTGACCTGTTACCGCCGCGTACCCTGCTGACGCCTCATCCGAAGGAGTTTGACCGGCTGTTCGGAGACTGTGTGTCCGGCTACGAACGGCTTCACAAAGCGATGGATGTGGCGGTGGAGCATGAGTTGGTGGTGGTCTTGAAAGGCGCCTGTTCCGCCGTTTGTTCGCCGGAAGGAAATGTGTATATCAATTCAACGGGCAATCCCGGGATGGCCACGGCCGGAAGCGGCGACGTGCTGACCGGTATCCTGCTGGGGCTTCTGGCACAGGGATATCCGCCCGAAACGGCTGCGCTGATTGGCGTTTACCTGCATGGTCTGGCAGGGGATTTGGCCGCGGCGGACTGTTCGGAAGAAAGCTTGATTGCCGGGGACCTCACCCGGATGCTCGGCAAGGCCTTCAAGTCACAGAAAGATTCAACTATTCAATAATTCAAAGATTCAAAAAATGAAAACATTACGACTGTATTTCTTACTGCTGCTGCTTGCCGTTATTGGGACAGGCCGGGGCTTTTCCGCACATCCGTACACCGAAGAAGATTCCATCTACATCCGCGAACATTTCGTCAAAATGGAAAAATGGATACCGATGCGCGACGGGAAGAAATTGTTTACTTCTATCTACCTTCCCAAAGACCGGAGCCGGAGGTATCCTATCCTGCTCAAGCGTACGCCTTATTCGGTAAATCCGTACGGCGAGGACAAGTATAAAACGTTGCTGGGACCGAACAGGCACTTCATCCGGGAAGGTTATATTTTCGTCTATCAGGACGTAAGAGGGCGATGGATGTCGGAAGGTGAATATGTCAACGTCCGTCCGTACAATCCCCGGAAGAAAGGCGGGGAAATAGACGAAAGCAGCGACGCCTACGACACGATTGACTGGCTGATAAAGAACCTGGATGGTCACAACGGCCGGGTGGGTATCTACGGTATCTCCTACCCCGGGTTTTATGCGGCGGCCGCCCTGCCCGGCAGTCATCCGGCGCTCAAGGCCGTATCTCCCCAGGCGCCTGTGACCGACTGGTTCATCGGCGATGATGTTTTTCACAACGGGGCCTTTTTCCTGAGCATGTTCACCTTCTTCTCCCATTTCGGGGTAGCGCGTCCGGAACCGACGATCCATGTGCCTGCCGAGCAGATGGAGACGGGTTCGCAGGATAATTACACCTTTTGCCTGGAAGCCGGCACGTTCGAGGAACTCAACGAAAAATACTTCCATAACCAAATCGCTATCTGGAACGAATTTGCGGAACACGGCACGTACGACGAATACTGGCAGCGCCGGACGCTGCTGCCGCACCTCACCGGCGTGAAACCGGCCGTTATGACCGTGGGCGGCTGGTTCGACGCCGAAGACTTGTATGGGCCGCTGAAGACCTATGCCGCCATCCGCGACCGGAACCCGGGCGCAGACAACCGTCTGGTGATGGGTCCCTGGCCCCACGACAGATGGGAGGAACCGGGCGGCGAGTCTTTCGGACAAATTCATTTCGGGTCAAACACCGCGGACTACTTCCAAACCAACATCGAACTGCCCTTCTTCAACTATTACCTCAAGGACGAGGGGACACTGGATTTGGCGGAAATAACCGTCTTTGAAACGGGCACGAACCAGTGGAAATCGTATGACGCGTGGCCGCCGGAAAAGGCTACCGACGCCACGCTCTATCTGGATAGGGAGGGCAAGCTGTCGTTCACGGCTTCCCCTGCGGCCGGCGCAAGCTATGACGAATACGTCAGCGACCCGGCCAAACCGGTGCCCTACACCTCCGTTATCAGCAATAAGACCGTGCGGGAATACATGATAGAAGACCAGCGTTTCGCCGCCACGCGACCGGATGTACTGGCGTACAGCACCGGCATACTGGACGAAGACCTCACGCTGGCCGGCCCGCTGTATCCCAAACTGTACATTACGACAACCGGGACGGACGCCGACTTTATCGTGAAACTGATTGACCTCTATCCCGACACGCTGCAAAACCGTCCCGACACGCCGCCACATATTCCGCTGGGAGGATACCAGCAACTGGTTCGCGCGGATGTGATACGCGCCAAGTTCCGCAACAGCTTCACGTATCCCTCGCCGATTGTGCCGGGACAACTGACGGAGGTGAAGTTCGAACTACAGGATGTGGCCCATACTTTCAAGAAAGGACACCGCATCATGATTCAGGTGCAAAGTTCATGGTTTCCGCTGGTTGACCGCAACCCCAATCGCTTTCTGGATATTTTCCGCGCGAAACCGTCCGACTACCGGAAAGCCACCATACGGGTATATACAGGCGGCGCACAACAGTCGCAAATCGCAGTCAAAATATTACCGCAATAAGGGAGATTCAAGGATTCAAAGATTCAATCATTCAAAAGGCTCGTTTTTTTTTGAATCTTTGAATCTTTGGTGGTGATGAAAAAAGTATGCTGTTGTCAAGAATGGGCAATCAGTGGAAGAAATTGTATTTAAGGAGATGCAAATAAAAAGAACCCTTCACTCTCCAAGGCTTTCAATCTCGCTT
>JAISOP010000107.1 GCA_031275525.1 Tannerella sp. | reverse complement strand
ACCTCTCCCCCGACCCCTCCCCACAAGGGGAGGGGGGCGGAGCGTCGGTCACAACTGTTATCCGAATGTCATTCCAAATATATAGTATGAAAGGGCCGAAGCCGCCCAGCCATACAGTCGGGTTGCCCCCCATGTATTCCCCTCTGCTGTGGAGAGGGGCCAGGGGAGAGGTGCGGCTCAGAACCGCACACTAAAGTCGATACCCGCCCGGAAAGGTTTCCCCTTCTGCGCCAGGGCCTGTCCCATCGACTCGAAATAGAACGCCGTATAATCCGTATTCAGCGTATTCTTTGTCCAGAGCGCCCATTCAAAGACCCCCCGTGCCACGGCAGCCTTCAGGTTCAGCAGTCCGTAGAAATCCTGTGACACCTCATTCCCGGCCGTCCAATAGATTTTCCCCGCAGCCTGGTAGTGAGCATTCAGCAGCAGCCGGTCGATCCACCGGCTACGGAAGGACTTCCGGTAGAAGGCGGCGGCCGACAAAGTCTGCTGCGGTGCGTACGGCACATAGTTCCCCGCATACCCCGTCCCGTCATCCTGCTTCCCGAACGTCGCATGAGTATAACCATAATGAAGCGTCAGGCCAAGCTCGTTCGACAGGCGGGCCGACAAGCTCAGTTCCGCCCCCTTGCTTGCCACGCGCCCCGCGTTACGAAGCATCCGTCCCTGGCCGCTGTTGACGTATTGGGTCAACTGAATGTCGCGCACATCCACGTAGAACAACGTGATTTCCCCCTGCAACGCCCCCTCCAGCCACTCGCCCTTGTAGCCCGCCTCATAGTTCCAGCTGTATTCAGGGCGGTACGAAACCATTTCGCGCACATCCTGCGGCGCCTCTGCCGGGGCATACTTTTCACGCAACGCCTGCTGCACCAGGTCGGCAAACACCTGGATATTATACCCGCCCGCCTTGTAACCATTGGCAAGCGTAAAATAGACATACCGCCCACCCTTCCATTCATATTTCAGCGCCACTTTAGGCAGGATTTCCCTGAACGCCCGGCTGTCGGCGCCCCGCAACGCCGTATCCACACGCATCGGGACGGCCGGGCGGTTCCCCATCTGCACATCCAGGTTCATCTCCACCTGCGTATCATAATCCAGCCTCACGCGCTCGTAATCCAGGCGGATGCCGGCCGTGAGCGACAGGCCGTCCGCGAATACGCGGTTGAGGGTGGACTGGTGGAAAACCGCCCCGCCGAGGCTCGGCGTCAGGAAGCGCCCGGGAATAGGGATCGTCGCATCATTCACCCTCATGACAGGCGCACGGGGATTGTCCTCATGTATTTGGTCAAACATCGGCTGCATGACTTCGCGGATGCCGTCCGGCCCCATCGTAGTCAGGGCCGGGGTATTCAGCCGTCCGGCAAAACCATATACGCCGAACAGCCACTGCCAGTGGCCCGGCGAACCGGACTTCACCGTCCATTCCTCCGTCAAGGTGCGGAGGCGCTGCTTCTGGTTGATGGTAAAGCAGGACCCGGGCGTATAATCCAGGTCCATGTACATATCGTCGTCCAGGTACTGGCAGGCGGTCACGGCATTGAACAGCAGACGGTCGTCCGCATATTGCAGGTTGAAGTTGGCGCCGGCCACCTGCCGGTCATAACGGCCGGGGTCGTTATAGTCCGGTTCGTCCACCTTCCCCCCCGGCCCATACGCACCGTATGGGAAAGCGCCCTGTTGGGTGCGATCATAGCTCAAGATCCACTGCGCCTTCCAGTGGTCCGTGCATTGCCAGTCCAGCCGGATACGCCCGCCGGAGGCCTCCAGCCCGTCTTCCCGGAGGGAGGAATGGCGGTTGGTGAAATAGCCGCCGTTGCGCTCATAATAGCCGCTGAGGGAGAGGCCGAGTTGTGGCCGCAACTTTCTTGAAACCGAAACGTTGGCCCGGAACAGGCCGTAGTTGCCGCCCGTCGCCGAGGCCCGGACCTGTTCGTGGTCGAGCGGCGAACAGGTATGAAGGTGAATGATCCCACCCATCGCATTCCTGCCGTAGAGCGTGCCCTGCGGCCCGCGCAGTATTTCAACCCGCTGGATGCCGGCGAAGTTGAAGTCAAACGCCGATTTGTCCAGGTAGGGCATGTGATCCACGTACAGGCCGATGGTCTGGCCGGCGCTGCGTTCGCCCACGCCCCGCACATACACGGGAACGGTCATCCTGGAACCGTAGTCGGGGATGAACACATTCGGAACCAACGTGCTTAAATCCTTTACCGAAATCACCTTCATCCCCTCTACCTGTGAGGCCGGCAAGAGCGAAGCAGCGCCCGGCAAGCCCCTGAACGGGTTCGTTTCCTTCACCGGCGAGACCACTACCACCTCGTCCAGTGCATACAGGCGTACCGTATCCGATTCATTCCCGTCCAACGACCGGGCCAAAACGGATACGCCCCCACTGCATATACATAATAAAATCAAAATCCTCCTTCTCATTTTGAGATACTTTAAATCCGGTGCAAAATAACGGCCATTCCCGCATGGAGGCAATCACTACTTGTGGTGATTTTGCCCGGCAAGAAAAAAGGATAACTTTGCACCCCGTTTAAAGGCTGCCCAAGGTCTCGCCGGATAAGGGCGGCGACACACCAAGCGCCTTCCGAAAGAAAAGAAAGAATGAAGCGATTAATGATGATCTCCCTGTATGTTTCATTGGCCTGCGTTCCGGCGGCCCAGGCCAATGGAGGGAAAAAACAGGATGCCGGGTTATGGGTTTTTGCCGGCGTCAGTCCCAAGCCGTTGGGCGGGAAATGGAAGATGCTGTATGGATTGGAATACAGGAGCAGGAACCATTTCAGGGAGACCTCCCTTTGGTGTGCCTCGGTGAACGTGAACTATGTATTCAACCCTTTCATACAGGTGGGCGCGGGCTATGAGTTTTTCCTGAACCGGGAAGCCGACGGGAGTTTCAGTCCGGAATACCGGTACTATCCGGAGGCTATGCTTTCCTGCCAATGGGGCGCTTTTTCGGCCGGCCTGCGTTCGCGGCTGATGAATACCTTTACGCAAGTCGGCGACCCGCACTGGGAGGGTCGTAACCGCCTGAAAGCAAGTTATGCCATCCGGGGGACGCGGCTGAAACCGTTTGTCGCGCTGGAACCCTACCACGAGGTGGGTCCGGCGGAACACCGTTTCAAGAAGATACGCTATTTCGCAGGATGCTCCCTCTCGCTCGACCGCCGGCAAACATTCGACCTCTATTACCTGCGCGAAGACTACCTGCATGAGGCTTTCCTCCGTAACGTGATACAGGTAGAATATAACCTCAGCTTTTGACCGCCGGGGGAATGGCGCCGAATGAAAAGGGGCTTCCGGGGCTTCCCTGCAGGCAAAGGGGAAGACAGGCCGGCGCCCTTTTGCCGTCCGGTTTGAAAACGAATTATTCTTAAAACCGGACTGTTTTCCCGGTATGGATTCAAAATATCTATAAAAGCGGCGTCTATCTCATCCACTTTCCTTACATTTGCCCGCGATAAATACAAAATAGCATCTATGAAGACCTTAGAACGTTTAGTGGCAGACAAATTATTGAAGATTAAGGCGATTAAACTACAACCGGCCAATCCTTTTACATGGGCGTCGGGGTGGAAATCCCCCATTTATTGCGACAACAGGAAAATGCTTTCCTATCCGAGTATGCGCAATTTCATCAAGCTGGAACTGGCGCGGATCATTGTGGAAAAGTACGAAATGGCCAATGCCGTTGCCGGAGTGGCCACGGGCGCGATTGCCACGGGCGCAATGGTGGCCGACCTCTTGGGACTCCCCTTTGTGTATATACGTTCTACCCCGAAAGACCACGGCCTGGAAAACCTGATTGAGGGCGAATTGAAACCCGACTCCAAAGTGGTGATTATCGAAGACCTGATCTCGACAGGCGGAAGCAGCCTGAAAGCCGTGAACGCAGTACGCAACTTCGGATGCGAAGTGGCCGGGATGCTGGCCATCTTCACTTACGGATTCCCGGTCTCCGAACAGGCCTTTAAAAAGGCGAAGGTCTCCCTTGTCACCCTGTCGAATTATGATGCGGTGATCGAAGAAGCGGTCCGGACGCATTACATCGACGCATCCGAGATAACCATCTTGCAGCAATGGCGGAAAGACCCGGCTCACTGGGAACCGGAACTCTGAGGCCTGCTGTGTTGAAAGTTTAAAATCCACTATGATTGATTTCACCAGCGAGGAAAAAACCATTCCCTACAACGACGGGAAGGTCTTTGCCCTACTCTCCGACCTCTCGAATCTGGAACGCCTGCGGGAACGGATTCCGGAGAAGACCTTCAAAAACGTTTCTTTCGACCGCGACGGGTGCAGTTTTGACATCGAACCGGCCGGCAGGGTGGAGTTCCGGATCGTTGACCGCGAACCGAACCGGACCATCCGGTTCCAGGCCGTTCATTCCCCGGTGCCTTTGTTGCTTTGGATTCAGCTGAAGCAGGAAAGCGAAACGGTCACCCGGATGAAAATGACGATACGGGCCGAGTTGAATTCGTTTCTCAAGCCGATCGTCTCCCAACCGATACAGGAGGCGGTAAACCGGATTTCCACCCTGATTGCAACCTTACCATACGAATGATGGCTCAAAAACTTTGGGAAAAGAGCACGCCGGTTGACCGGTCGGTAGAGCGTTTCACCGTCGGGAAAGACCGTGACATGGACCTTTACTTAGCCAAGCACGATGTGCTCGGTTCGATGGCGCACGTGAGGATGCTCGAATCCATCGGACTGCTCACGCGTGAGGAACGGCAGCCGCTGCTCGCCGCCCTGAAAGACATCCATGCGCAGGCCGAACAGGGCGCGTTTGTCATCGAAGAGGGCGTGGAAGATGTACATTCCCAGGTGGAATGGATGCTTACGCAGCAGTTGGGCGAGGTGGGCAAGAAAATTCACAGCGGGCGTTCGCGCAATGACCAGGTCATGCTGGACCTGAAGCTCTTTACGCGGGCGCAAATACAGGAAGTCGTCGGGCTGGTGTCGGAGCTGTTCGACGTGCTGATGGCGCAGAGCGACCGCTACCGGGAGGCGCTTATGCCCGGCTATACGCACCTGCAAATCGCCATGCCCTCGTCCTTCGGCCTGTGGTTCGGCGCCTTTGCCGAGAGCCTGACGGACGACTTGCTGCCGATGCAGGCTGCCTACGCGATCTGCAACCGCAATCCGCTGGGTTCGGCTGCGGGCTACGGATCGTCCTTCCCCCTGAACCGGACGATGACCACCGAATTGCTCGGGTTTGATACCTTAAACTATAATGTGGTTTATGCGCAGATGGGACGCGGGAAAATGGAGCGTACGGTGGCCTGTGCCCTGGCCGGCATTGCGGCCACGCTCTCGCGGCTGGCTATGGATGTGTGTCTGTTCAACAGCCAGAACTTCGGGTTTGTCAAACTGCCCGACCGCTTTACCACCGGTTCCAGCATCATGCCGCACAAGAAAAACCCGGACGTGTTTGAACTCACGCGTGCCAAATGCAATAAAATCCAGGGCCTGCCGCAGCAAATCACCCTGATTGCCCATAACCTGCCGTCGGGATATTTCCGCGACATGCAAATCATCAAGGAGGTGTATCTCCCTTCGTTCGATGAATTGAAGGACTGCCTCCGCATGGTCACGCAAATGATGCACGAGATAGAAATAAACGAACACATCCTCGACGACGCAAAATATGCCCTGCTCTTCAGCGTAGAAGAGGTCAACCGCCGGGTATTGGCGGGCGTGCCCTTCCGGGAAGCGTACAGGCAGGTGGGTATGGAAATCGAAGCCGGCGTCTTTTCCGCCAACCCGGTCATTCATCATACGCACGAGGGAAGTATCGGGAACCTGTGTAACGACCCTATCCGCCGCCTGAAACAGGAACGCCTGGACGCCTTTCCCTTTGAAAGGGTCAACCGGGCGGAGAAGAAACTCCTGGAACTTGCATAATGCGACCGTATCTTGTTTTCCTCCTCCTGTTGTGCTTTTCCTGCATCAAAACGGAAGACCCGATTGGGAATTTCCGGGTTTACCTGCGACTGGACCTCTACCTGAATGATAGAGACCAGATACTCCGCACACCCGGCACCAGCCAAACTTATACCTCGAAAGACATTAATCCGAACATTCAAAGGGTTGGTTTCGGCGGCGTCCTGGTGGTACATGCCGCGGACGACCGGTTTTATGCCTTTGATTTAGCCTGTCCTTATGAAGCCAGTCGCAGCGTGCGGGTTGCCCCGGACGCAAATACCATTTACGCGGTATGCCCCAAGTGCGGCACAAAATACGACATCGCCTTCGGCACCGGAGCGCCCAACGGAGTGAGCCGCTTCTACCTGAAAAGATACAACGTCAACGAAAATGGCTTGCAACTAACAATCAGTAATTAGTGGTTAGTGGTTAGCGGTTAGTGGTGAGTGGTGAGTGAAAAAGCCGGCTACGGCCTGAAAATCGAAAGCGACGCAGATCACGCAGCACAGGCCGGCGTCTTCCCGGTCAGTGCACAGCAGCAGGAAATACCCTTCAAGGCCGTTGCCCTCAACGAACCGCGCACCCTCAAACTGATCTCCCCAGCCAATATCAGCGCCGGCGCCTATACGATACTGATACGTACGCAAAG
>JAISOP010000104.1 GCA_031275525.1 Tannerella sp. | reverse complement strand
ACGGCCGCCTCACTGCTGGTTTTGTTCCTGATGGGCGCCGGATTGTACCTGAAATCCGCTCCCATTATGAAGACACATTCCGTCCGGCAACTGCTGTCCGGTTCGGAATGGAGTCCCTTAAACGGACAATTCGGCTTTCTCTCCTTTATCCTCAGTTCTGTTTATGTTACGCTGCTGGCCGTGGGCATTGCGCTGCCCGTTTCGCTGCTGACGGCGCTGTTCCTGACGGAAAACGCAAAGTCGTGGGTGAAGAAGGCCGTTTTTCCCGTGCTCGACATCCTGGCGGGCATACCTTCGGTTGTGTACGGCGTATGGGGTACGCTGATTATTGTCCCGTTCATTGCCGACGTCCTGGGGCCGCTCTTCACGGATTATACAAGCGGCTATACGGTGCTGGCCGGCGGGATTGTGCTGAGCGTGATGATCATTCCATTGCTGGTAAGCCTGTTTGTCGAACTGTTTTCCACCGTACCGAAAGATTTCAAGGATGCATCGGCCTCGCTGGGAGCCACGCGCTGGCAAACCTCGCGCATGGTCGTGGTACGCAAGGTCCTGCCCGGAATCATGGCCGCCGTTGTCCTGGCCATTTCCAAAGCCTTTGGCGAGACGCTGGCCGTCCTGATGGTCTGCGGCAACCGGGTCGAGGTGCCGGCCTCGCTCCTGGATAGCTGCTATCCCCTGCCGGCGCTGATAGCCAACAACTACGGCGAGATGCTCTCCATGCCCATGTACGAATCGGCCCTGATGTTTGCCGCCTGGATCATGTTTGTGATTATACTTGTTTTTAACGCCCTTTCCCGCGTGGCGCTCCAGCGGGTGGAAAAAAGTTTCAGATTATGAAGTTCCGGTTTCTGGAAGAAAAAATAGTCGGTGGACTGATGATCCTGTCCACCTTCCTGGTGTTTGCCTTTTTCGGCAGCATCCTCTGGACGATCGTGAAACACGGCTTTCCGTCTCTCACCTGGGAAATGGTCAGCCGGTTGCCCGGCGGCGGGTTCTACCTCGGCAAGGAAGGCGGTATCCTGAACGCCATTGCCGGGTCGCTGATGATTGTTTCCGGATCAACCCTACTGGGGCTGCTGATTAGCATCCCGGTCGTATTTTACATGAATGTATATTTGCGCAAAAAGGCCAAGCCGGCCTATTTCATCCGCCTGACTTTCGACGTCCTGTTCGGTATTCCGTCCATTGTATATGGCGCGTTTGCCTTCACGGTCATGATTTTCTTCGGGCTGAAAACCTCGCTGCTGGGAGGGATTATCGTGATTACGCTGTTGATCATTCCGATCTTTATCCGTTCCATGGACGAAGTAGCCAAATCGGTGCCGAAGGAGTTGCTGGAGGCTGCCTATTCGCTGGGGGCGACGCGGCTGGAAACCGCCGGAGTGGTCCTGCGCCAGATAGCGCCGGGGATTGCTACGGCCACTCTGCTGTCGATTGGCCGGGCAATCGGCGATGCGGCAGGCGTGATGTTCACGGCGGGCTTCACGGACAATATCCCCACCTCCCCGGGCCAGCCTGCGGCGACGCTTCCCCTGTCGGTGTTCTTCCAGTTGAGCAGTCCCATTCCCGAAGTCCGGGAACGGGCGTATGCCGCAGCGCTGCTGCTTACCCTCATTGTGCTGGTATTAAGTATCGTTGGGCGAATCGTGATGAACCGGTTTTCAAAAAACAGCATAAAATAGAACGATTGACATGCCATTGAACCAGACGTCCATCAACCCCTTTGCGCGGCCGCTCTACGTGATGCTCAAACCCGCGGGAGCCTTGTGCAATTTGCGCTGCAAGTACTGTTACTACCTGGAGAAGAAAGAACTCTATCCCTCCGTCCGGCATCACCTGATGAGCGACGCGCTGCTGGAGGAGTTTATCCGGCAATACATGGAAAGCCATACGGTGCCGGAAGTGCTGTTCACCTGGCACGGGGGCGAAACACTGATGCGCAACATCGACTTCTACCGCAAGGCGCTCGCGCTGCAAAAGAAATACGGCGGAGGCCGGCAGGTGGACAATGTGCTGCAAACCAACGGTACGCTGCTGGACGACCACTGGTGCCGTTTCTTCAAGGAAAACCACTTCCTGGTCGGCATCTCCATCGACGGGCCGCAACACTGCCACGACGTTTACCGGAAAGACCGCGAGGGGCGTCCCTCCTTTCACCGGGTGATGAAAGGCATCGCGCTGCTCAGGAAGCATGAGGTGGAATTTAACGTCATGGGCGTGGTGAACGACTACAACGTCAACTATCCGCTGGAATTCTACCGTTTTTTCAAGCGTATCGACTGCCGTTACATCCAGTTTGCGCCCATCGTAGAGACCATCGACGGCCGGCCGGCGCCCTGGAATGTTCCCTCCGGGAAATGGGGCGATTTCCTGATTGCCATCTTCGACGAATGGGTCAAACAGGACGTTGGGACGTATTACATCCAGTATTTCGATTCCACGCTGGCCAACTGGGTCGGCGAACCGACCGGCATCTGCACGCTGGCCCGGACCTGCGGACATGCCGGCGTCATGGAGTTCAACGGAGACGTGTACGCTTGCGACCATTTTGTCTATCCGGAGTATAAGCTGGGTAACATCAACGATTGCACGCTGATTGAAATGATGTATTCGGAGAAACAGCGGAAATTCGGTACAGACAAATATGACACTCTGCCTCAGCCTTGCCAGGCGTGCCGGTATCTTTTTGCCTGCAACGGCGAATGTCCGAAAAACAGGATTGCAAAGACGGCTTCGGGTGAACCGGGACTGAATTATCTCTGCGAAGGCTATTACAAATTCTTCGACCACGTTGCGCCCTACATGGACTTCATGAAACACGAACTGCTCAACCAACGTCCGCCAAGCAACATCATGCAAGCCATTAAAAAATAGTGGTTAGCGGTGAGTGG
>JAISOP010000085.1 GCA_031275525.1 Tannerella sp. | reverse complement strand
CAGCGAGCCTTTGGCAACAAGCTTCAGGCGGGGCGTAATCAGCAACTCATCCTTCAACTGGCGGACGATTTCCCCGGTCAGGCGCTGCAATGCTCCATAGTTGTCGGTATGCAGGTCGTTCAATTCTACCTCGACGAGCATCTCGTCATTGTTGCCGATCGTCTCGATGGTAATCAGGTAGTTTTCGCCCAGTTCCCTGAACGACATCAGGATTTTTTCGACCTGTACCGGAAAGATATTGACGCCCTTAAGGATAATCATATCGTCGCTGCGTCCCTTGAAACGGTCGATTCGGCGATGGGTACGCCCGCAGGGGCAGTCGCCGGGCAGGAATCGCGTCAGGTCGCGCGTACGGTAGCGTATCAGCGGCATGGCTTCACGCCGGAGGGTGGTCAGCACCAGTTCACCGGTTTGGCCGTCGGCCACGGGCCGGAGCGTCTCCGGGTCCACGATTTCGGCCACGACGTAGTCTTCCCAGATGTGCAGGCCGTTCTGTTCGGGACACTCGAAGGCCACGCCCGGTCCGTTCATCTCCGACATGCCGAAGCAGTTGTAGGCCTTCACGCCGAGCAGATGTTCGATGCGCCGGCGCTGTTCTTCGGAATGAGGTTCCGCGCCGATGCAAATCGTATGCAGGCGGGTGTCCCGCCGGGGGTCAATGCCCAGTTCGCGGAACACCTCCGCCAGCCGCGTCGCATAACTGGGGATGAGGTGCAGGCAGGTGGTACCGAAATCGGTAATGAACTTGATTTGGCGTTTGGAATTGCCGGCTGCCGCGGGGACGGTCAGCGCACCCAGCCGTTCGGCGCCGTACTGGAATCCCAGGCCGCCGGTAAACATCCCGTAGCCCGAGGTGTTCTGGAAGACGTCCGTGTCGCGCAGGCCGACCATGTACATGCAGCGTGCTACCTGGTTCGCCCATTCGTCCAGGTCCTGCTGCGAATGGAGTACGACGGTCGGGTGGCCTGTGGTGCCGCTGGAGGAATGGAGGCGTACGCACTTTTGCAGCGCAATGGCAGCCATGCCGTAGGGATAGGCAGTGCGCAGGTCGTCTTTCGTCGTAAAGGGAAACCGCTGCAAATCGTCCAGCGAACGGACGCTCTCGGGCGAAAGTCCGTGTGCTTGGAATACCTTTTCGTAAAAGGCCGAACGTCCGGCCCGTTCAATGGTCTTGCGCAACAACTCTGTCTGGAGTTTCTCCAGTTCGCTACGCGGAATCGTTTCCAATGCTTCCTGCCAGTAGGAAGCCGTCTTGCTTTTTGTCGTCATTTTTCTTTTCCGGGTGACATCTTTTATTCAAAAACGGCGTAAAGGTAACGATTTTTTCCGGTAATAACAAAGGCCTCACGCAGGCGCCGGAGCACTTCCGAAGCCTGCGTTGTTTTTGTTCTTACGCATACGCAAGAATATATCTTACGCATACGTAAGAACAAATCTTACGCATACGTAAGAACAGATCTTACGCATACGTAAGAACGTATCTTACGCATACGTAAGAATTAGTCCTCACGCATACGATAGAACGGGGCTGTCTCCAAAGCCTCTTGTCGTGGCGTCTGTCTTTGCGGACCGGACCCGCAATCGTTCAAAAACAAGGGCTGTTTTCGGGGGATTGCATGTCAAGGGCGGGAGGATGCGTTCTCGTCTATGTTGGGTCGTGCTCGTAGGGGCGCGCATACACCCTCATTGTCCAATAAGAGGGTGTTCCCCCCCTGTTGTGTAAAGTAGTTTGTTCTTTTTCTTGATAAAAAGAACCAAAAATCAAGGCTTCGTGCGCTTCACTCGTTAAGCGACGCTCGGTCAGCTAAAATCTATGGGGGAACCTCTCAACCCCCCCCAACGCTATGCTGAAAAGAAGAAAAGGTCCGCGAATGGACGCGAATATCCGCGAATGAATCCTCCTATATACGAATCATTCGCGTTGATTCACGGACCACTCCTTTTTCCGGGTATCCCCGAAAAAATCTTGCTTTTTTTAGGTGTGATTCATAAAAAAGCATTACATTTGCCGCTGAAATCAAATAAAAAGAAAAAAACGATGAAACGGAACTTCTTTGCATACTTCTATTTTTACTTTTACTTTTACTTTAGCGAGGGTAAGGGCAGGAATTTGTATGTAAGGAGTTGACCGGGAAAAGAGAGACGGACAATCAAAGAAACAGAAAAATCCTGCCGAAACCAGCGGCGGGATTTTTTTTTGAACGGAAGATAAACAGAATAAAAGGAAGAGATGAAGAAAAAAGTAGCCATTCAGGGGATAGCCGGTTCGTACCACGACATGGCCGCCCACCGGTATTACGAAGAAGAAGAAATAGAGATTGTGCCCTGCAACACGTTTCGCGACGTGGTGCGGAGTGTGCGCAACGATGCGGCCGCGGTCGGGATGATGGCCATCGAAAACACCATCGCGGGCAGCCTGCTGCAAAACCACGAGCTGATACGCGAAAGCGGCTGCGTCATTGTGGGCGAGTACAAGCTGCGCATCTCGCACACCCTCTCCGCCCTGCCGGGCACGGCGCTGGGGGAGGTGGCGGAGGTGGACTCGCACCCGATTGCCCTGATGCAGTGCGGCGATTTCCTGGACACCCTGCCGCACGTGCGCCTGGTGGAGATGGAGGATACGGCGGGGAGCGCCCGCTGGATTGCCGAAAACGGGCTGAGGGGCCATGCCGCGATCTGCAGTCGCCGGGCGGCCGAAATCTACGGGCTGGAAACGCTGGCCGAGGGCATCGAGACCAACCGGCGCAATTATACGCGTTTCCTGGTGGTGGCCGACCGCCGGAAGGCGGAGGATGAGCCGGGGGAGAGGCCGAAAAACAAGGCCTCGCTCGTCTTCGCCCTCCCGCACACCTCCGGTAGCCTTTCCAAGGTGCTGACCATCCTGTCGTTCTACGACATGAACCTGACCAAGATTCAGTCGCTCCCCATCATCGGGCGCGAATGGGAATACCTGTTTTACATCAACCTGACCTATGCCGACTACCCGCGCTACAGGCAGGCCTTGGATGCGATTCTTCCACTGACGAGGGACTTCCGAATTTTAGGTGAATATGCAGAAGGAAAACAGAGCGTGTGAGATCAGGCCGGCCGAACGGCTGGCGACGGTGGGCGAATACTATTTCTCGCAAAAGCTCAGGGAAGTGGCCGGGATGAACGCCGCCGGCAAAAAGGTGATCAACCTGGGCGTGGGCAGTCCCGACCGTCCGCCCCGGCGGGAGGCCATCGACGTGTTGTGCCGGGAGGCGAAAAAAGACGGCGTCCACGGATACCAGCCCTATACGGGTCTGCCGGCCCTGCGCGAGGCCTATGCCGGGTGGTACCGCACATGGTTCGGCGCCGCGCCGGACCCGCAAACCGAAATCCTGCCCCTGATCGGCTCCAAGGAGGGGATACTGCACATCTCGCTGGCCTTCCTGAATCCGGGCGACGGCGTGCTGGCGCCCGATCCCGGCTATCCGACCTACCGCTCCGTCACCGCGTTGGCGGGCGCCCGCCGGATCGACTATACCCTGAAGGAGGCCAACGGATGGCAGCCGGACTTTGAGGCGCTGGAGGCGATGGACCTGCGCGGCGTCAAGCTGATGTGGACCAACTATCCCCACATGCCCACCGGCGCCCGTGCCGAGGAGGGGCTGTTTGAGCGGCTGGTTGACTTCGG
>JAISOP010000336.1 GCA_031275525.1 Tannerella sp. | reverse complement strand
TGATTATCACAAACTGTATCCTGATGGGACGGCTCGAGGCCTTCGCGTTAGGCAACCGTCCGTGGGAGTCGTTTCTCGACGGCATCGGAAACGGACTGGGCTATGGCGTCATACTGGTGTTCATCGCCTTCGTGCGCGAACTGCTGGGGTCGGGCACACTCTTCGATATCCGCATCATCCCCGAAGCATGGTACATCAAAAACGGCGGGTTCTACGAAAACAACGGCATGATGATCATGCCCCCGATGGCGCTTATCCTCGTGGCCGTCATCATCTGGATACACCGTTCGCGCAACAGGGATTTGCAGGAAGAAAACTAAAGCAAACAAGATAAAAAGGAACAAAGAATGGAAGAAACATTAAATACATTCGTACGGTCGATATTCGTTGAAAACATGATCTTCTCCTATTACCTGGGAATGTGTTCGTATCTGGCCGTGTCCAAAAACGTAAAGACAGCCATCGGGCTGGGCATCGCGGTGACATTCGTACTTGTCTGTACGCTGCCGCTCAACTACCTGCTCGAAAACTATATATTAAAGGAAGGCGCCCTGAGTTGGCTGGGCGTCGAGTTCGCAGGCGTGAACCTGAGTTTCCTCGCGTTCATCCTCTTCATCGCCGTGATTGCCTCGTTCACGCAACTGGTAGAGATGGTGGTCGAACGGTTTCTGCCCGCGCTCTACACCTCGCTGGGCATCTTTCTGCCGCTGATAGCCGTGAACTGCGCCATCATGGGCGGTTCGCTGTTCATGCAGCAAAAGGAATTTGCCAACGTCGGCGTGGCCACCATCTACGGACTGGGTTCGGGTATTGGCTGGCTGCTGGCGATTGTCGGCATGGCAGCCGTCCGCGAAAAACTGGCCTATTCGAACATCCCGAAGCCGTTGCGGGGACTGGGCATCGCCTTCATCCTCACCGGACTGATGGGCATCGGGTTCATGTGCTTTTCGGGATTAAGCATTTAATTTAATAATAAAAACAGTTACAAGACAATGATCATACTAATGTCCGGCGGACTTACGATTATGGCGGGAACGGCCGTGTTCCTGGCAATGACTCTCTTGTTAGTGGGCGTACTGCTGATAGCCAAAGCAAAACTGATACCATCCGGCAACGTGCGGATGGTGGTGAACGACGAGAAAACGTTTGACGTGCCCATGGGCGGGACGGTGTTGAACACGCTGCAAAGCCAGGGCATCTTCCTCTCCTCTGCGTGCGGCGGAAGCGGCAGTTGCGGACAGTGCCGCTGTCAAATCCCCGACGGCGGCGGGAATATCCTGCCGACCGAAACAGGATTCTTCAGCCGCAAGCAAATCCAGAACCACTGGCGACTGGGATGCCAGACGAAAGTGAAGGACCACATCCGGGTGATTGTGCCCGAAGAAGTCTTCGGCGTAAAGGAATGGGAATGTACCGTCGTCTCCAACCGGAACGTAGCCTCGTTCATCAAGGAATTCACCGTTCGCCTGCCCGAAGGCGAGAAAATGGACTTCAAGCCCGGCAGCTACGCGCAAATCAAAATCCCGAAATTCGACCTGAAGTTCACGGACTTTGAGGTCGAAGACCGTTTCCGCCCCGAATGGGACAAGTTCAAGATGTGGGAACTGGCTTGCAGGAACGACGAGCCGACCGTCCGCGCCTACTCAATGGCCAACTACCCGGCCGAGGGTAACATCATCACCCTGAACGTGCGTATCGCCACACCGCCCTTCGACCGCCGCGCCGGTGCGTGGAAAGCCGGCGTGAAGCCCGGCATCGGTTCGTCATACATCTTCAACCTCAAGCCCGGCGACCAAGTCCTGATGTCCGGCCCCTACGGTGATTTCCACATCCTTGACACGAAACGCGAGATGCTCTACATCGGTGGCGGCGCCGGCATGGCCCCACTCCGCGCACACCTGCTGCACCTCTTCAAAACCCTCCGGACGACTGACCGGCAGGTGTCCTACTGGTACGGTGCACGCTCAAAAGTTGAAATCTTCTACGAAGAAGACTTCCGCGCCATCGAACGGGAGTTTCCGAACTTCAAGTTCCACATCGCCCTCTCCGAACCGCGCCCCGAAGACAACTGGACAGGCTACACCGGCTTCATCCATCAGGTGATACACGACCGTTACCTCAAGGACCACGAAGCTCCGGAAGACATCGAATACTACATGTGCGGCCCCGGCCCGATGGCCAAAGCCGTCGAAGGCATGATCGACAGCCTCGGCGTCCCGCGCGAAATGCTGCATTTCGACGACTTCGGATAAATCAGTTCTTCCCATCTCCGCGAAGGAGAGAATAGAGAAAGGTCCGCGAATGCACGCGAATATCCGCGAATCATTCGCGGACTACTCTTCACAGGCCTTGATTAGAGGATTTTTAGAGGTTCCTTTCATTGTTTCTCAAGTCATATTTGTTTTCGTCAGAACATATTTGTTTTCGCCGGATTCATTCTCCATTCTTGTGTGCTCCGTGTTTATACTTTGCGCGGCAAGGTTTTGTGCATGGCCGATTCTGCGGAGCAAGGAAGGGCAACCGCATGGGCAACCCTTGGTTGTCCTCATTGTATTTGGATGCCTTTATTTTCGGACGACGACTCCCTGAATGCACAAAACCATACCGCGCAAAGTATAATTAATTTCATGTTACGCAGTTACCCCAAGTTCCGGAGGAACACAACGCCTGCGGCGTTGCTCCGTGACCTTCTTCTTTAAACACAGAAACACGGGCGAACACGGAGGGATTCGGCCCGTGGAGCCTCCTGTCGAACCCTCCGTGTGCCCCGCGCCTCCGTGTTTAAATCTTTTTTGAAAAGCACAGAGGGATCGCTCAAGACCGGTCTTGAAAGATCCAAGACCGGTCTTAGAAAGTCTAAGACCGGTCTTAGAAAGTCTAAGAGCGGTCTTAGAAAGCCTAAGACCGGTCTTAGAAAGTCTAAGAGCGGTCTTAGAAAGCCTAAGAGCGCTCTTAGAACGTCTAAGAGCGGTCTTAGAAAGTCTAAGACCGGTCTTAGAAAGCCTAAGAGCGGTCTTAGAAAGTCTAAGAGCGGTCTTAGAAAGTCTAAGAGCGGTCTTAGAAAGCCTAAGACCGGTCTTAGAAAGTTTAAGAGCGGTCTTATACCGTGCACGGTATAATTTTGTGCATGACCGGTTCTGTGTAGTTCTGTTCCCCCGAGGCTTAAAAGCCCTAAAAGCCCTAAAAGACTTAAAAGCTTCGCTCCATTCCCTGAATGCACAAAACCATGCCGCGCAAAGTATAAATGATTACCAACCTTTGCGCGTTGGGGGAAAAGGAAGAAGGGAGCCGGCAAAGACGGCTACAAAAACTTCTTCTCCAGGCATTCCCGGTATTCGGCTATGATTTGTTCGATGATTGTTTTCACCGGTTCAACCGTCCGGATGGCCGAACTGACCTGCCCGATTTCCAACATGCCGTTGACCAGGTCTCCTTCAAAGATGCCCAGGCGGGCGCGTCCGCGTCCCAGCAAGGTTTGCATTTCCTCCAGGCCGGCGCCACGTTCTTCGGCGGCGTTCACTTGCTCGTAAAATTCATTTTTTACCAGGCGCGTAGGCGAGAGTTTTTTCAGCGTCAGCTGCGTATCGCCTTCGTATGTCCGGATACACCGCTGCTTGAAGGCGGGATGGGCAGAGCTTTCCTCCGACAAGGCGAAACGCGTGCCCATCTGCACACCCTCGGCCCCCAGACACATTGCAGCCAGCATCGCCGCTCCCGTGCCTACGCCGCCTGCCGCAATGAGCGGCAAGCGCGTGACCGCCCTCACCTGCGGAATCAGGGTGAAGGTCGTCGTTTCCTCGCGACCGTTGTGCCCGCCCGCTTCGAAGCCTTCGGCCACGATAGCGTCCACGCCGGCCTCCTCAGCTTTCAGGGCGAAACGCGAACTCGAAACTACGTGTACCACCGTGATGCCGTGGCTTTGCAGCGTTTTTGTCCACGTCTTGGGATTGCCGGCCGAACTGAACACGATCTTTATGCCTTCGTCGATAATCACCCGCATAATTTCTTCCGCGGCGTAGCAAGTCAGCGGGACGTTCACCCCGAACGGCAAAGACGTTGCCGCCCTGCATTTGCGGATATGTTCGCGTAACACATCCGCCGGCAACGAACCCGCGCCCAGCAATCCCAGTCCGCCGTTATTACTCACGGCCGACGCTAACCGCCAGCCGCTACACCAAACCATTCCCCCCTGAATGAGGGGGTATCGTATTTTCAACAATTCCGTTACTCGATTATTCATAAGACTGTTGTTAAAGGAAACCTCTAACCCTCCCCCAATCAAGGCGGATTCAAAAATTCAATCATTCAAAAGGCTCGTTTTTTTTTGAATCTTTGAATCCTTGAATCTTTGAATTTTTAGAGGTTCCCAAAGATTTTTCCGGAACAAAGATAAAAATTAGATTCGCAATAATTTGGCTGATTCCAAATAAAGTGAGTACTTTGCCGGCGATTTTGGTTCTGTAGCACAAGGCTGTGCGCAGACGAAGAGGGAATCAGGTGCGAATCCTGAACAGTCCCGCTGCTGTGAAGCTCTGTTCCGGCAATCAACGGAGGCCCGTCGCGGTTCCGTTGCATGGCCGGAAAAGTTCCGGGTAATTCTCGGGCCACTGCTCCGAAACCTTTCCGCAGGAAAGGAGAGGGGGTGGGAAGGCAATCCGGAACGGGAGCAAGTCAGAAGACCTGCCAAAATCAAGTTCAGTGTTTGAAGCTTTCGGGGAATAAAGCTTGAGGCAAACGGGATAAGTCATATCATTGATGCAGGTCGTTTTTCCGGAAACAGGTTGTTCCCCTACGAAAGCCGTTTGATTAATAAAGGAAATCTCTAAAAGAAGGGAAGCATGATGCAATTGTTGAGAAAGAAATGGATAGTGGTATTTACGGGTCTTGGGATGAGCCTGACGCTTTCGGCGCAGCAAAAATCGCCCTATATCACTAAGGTGTATGATTTTCGGCCGGCGCCGGGACAGTTTATCAACGCGTTGCCGGAATATGAGCCGGGGGATACGCAGGAAGAGGTCCGGCGGAAAGTGGAAGAACTCCTGGTGGGAGAAGAAAGCAGCCGGGTTTCGCTGGGAGCTTACGGCGGGTACCTCGTTTTCGGGTTTGACCACCCGGTTGTCAATGTCGCGAACGAGTTGGACTTCAGGGTCAAGGGAAACGTGTTTGTCAGCGCCGGCACGGGTGTGCAATCCCTAAGCAGCGAGCCGGGGATTGTGATGGTATCGCGGGATACGAACGGAAACGGCCTTCCCGACGACGCCTGGTACGAACTGGCCGGCAGTGAATACCATAAACCGGGGACGGTTCACAATTACCGGATCACCTATTATAAACCGGACGAAAACAAAACGCCCGAGCCGAGCGACACAAATTCGTCACTGACCGATACGACGTATATCCGGTGGGAAGACAACCGGGGCCGTCAGGGGTATATTTCCCGGAATTCGTTTCACTCACAGCCTTACTATCCGCAGTGGACGGAGGCCGGCGAGTTGGTTTTTGAAGGCGCCCGCCTGGCCGACAATTACGTGGAGGAAGCCGGGCGCTATTCGTTTCATGCATACGAATGGGGTTATGCCGACAACCGGCCGGATAGCGACCCCTCATCCGGTCTCGATATCGAATGGGCCGTGGACGCCGACGGCAGGCCGGTATCTCTTCCCGAAATTGATTTCATCAAAGTCTATACGGCCGTCAACCAGTATTGCGGCCCGTTGGGGGAAACTTCCACCGAAATCGGCGGCGCCGTCGATTTACATCCGGAAGCCGTTTCCGCCGCCAATCAAAGCGTCCGGGAAGTCGCGCAGACACAGTTGCTCGCCAATCCGGTAGGCGATTGCTTGCAGATGGTGTCGCCCGTCAGACAGACCGTGCAAGTCTTCGGCACGGACGGTGTCCGGAGAATGTCCTTTCGGGTAGAAAGCGGAACCAATGCCATACCGTGCAGTTTCCTGCCGCAGGGATTTTATATTCTTGCGACGCAGGATGGCGCCGTCAAGTTCAGAAAACAATAGGATTATTTCCATTTTGAATCATAACATTTAATCAGTCAATCGTATGAAAAAGAAAATTTTACTATGTATGTTGGGGATTGTGGCATGGCACAATCCGTTAGTTGCGCAGGATACCATTACACTGGACTTAAGCGCAGCGGTCGAATCGGGCGCAATCTTATTCGACCCGGAAAAAGGTTACTGGACGGAGTCTTTTAGTGATGCCCCGCTTGTTTTCGGGCCTTTCACCTTTTTCCACAGCGGTAGCACGGAGTATGGCGGCTACTGGAGCGGCTTTGTGGTCGGCAATAACGGCGATACCGACGACTATGGGAGCTTGAACAGCGCTGTGGGCGACTGGATAAGCAATCAGTGGGGTAACATGGCGGGCGGCGGCATTCAAACCGACAGTAAAGGCGGCGTACGCAAGGATGAAGACGGTAAGGCGCTGACCGAAAAAGGCATTCCGTATCTGCTTGCCTTCAGTTCCGGCGGCGAAGCCGTCGTCACACTCGACGGGGAATATGAAGCCCTCGGCGTGTACCTGAACAATCACCCCTGGCCATACTACGACAATTTGCATGGCGGCGCCTTTACCCGGGCGCTGAACCAGGAAGGCGACTATTTCAAGGTGACCGTCACCGGCCGGAACACGGTCGGCGAAGCAACGGGAACGGCGGTGGAATATCTCCTGGCCGAATACAAGGACGGCGCGTTGCATCAAAGCACGGACTGGGAATGGGTGGATTTGTCGCCGCTCGGGAAGGTCGGCAGCCTGGTGTTCACCCTGACATCGACCGATGAGGGAGCGTGGGGCATGAACACGGCAGCCTATTTCTGTCTGGATAAATTACAGATCCGTACGACGGGTGCGGAGGGAATCATTGCGCCCCCGGCAGCAACGGTTCAAATCTATCCGAACCCGGTTGCCGACCGGTTGACCGTCACCGGTTCCGCCATCCGTCAGGTAGCCGTTGTCGATATCAGCGGACGCCTGGTCTATCAGTTTCAGGCAAACGGACAGCCGCAGTTGACGATTCCCGTATCCCAATGGGGAAAAGGCGCCTATATTGTCCGGGTTACGGATGCTACGGGTACGGTTTTCCGCAAAATTGTCAAGAAATAAAGCGCGGCTGTGCGCGGCATAGTTTTGCCTCTTGAGTAGATTTTTGAAAACCTTTTCGTCTTTCGATTGTTTATTTATTGAATGTATATGCCAGGAAGGAATCTATCCACCTTCCGAATTAGTTCACTTGACGGGTCCGGTTTCATATCTTTTTGGAATTGTTTTTACTTCATAGGCCCTCCGGATTGAGTAAAGTGAACGAAGAGCGCCGCTCTGTGTTTCCCAACACAGAGCGGCCTTATTTTTCAGTGCCTTACCAGCATCTTTAACATGTGCGTTGCTCCGTTTTTGTTTTTGGATACATTCACCAGGTAGATACCGGCCTGTAAACGGCTCGTATCGACGGTTTCGGTTTCGCCGGACGCCCGGTGGCTCAGGTACTGCCTTCCGTTCAGGTCATACAGGTTGACCGTATCGTCCGCATCCAGGCCGGCCAGCGTACATTCGCCGTCGGCCGGATTCGGGTATAACTTCAAGGCATTGTCATGGAACGCGACCGTTTCATTGTTTACGAAATAGGGATTGACGTTAAGCTGTGCAAACGCCAGCCAGACCGTGCTTGCCAGCGAAACGCGATGATCGTAAACCCAGGGGATGGCCTTTGTCCCGCCGCCTTCGACGGCAATCAGACTCTCGAATCCGGTGGTCAGTCCGTCGAGGTTTGCCGAACAGATGCTACCGTCGTCTTCCGCCGCGTCGTTGAGGTAGCGCATCAGCCGTTCGTATTCGGCGGTCTTTCCCAACAGCGCCGCAGCAACCGCAAGCTGCGCCGTTCCTTCATGCCAGATTTTCCCGTCACGGTCCTGATTGTAGTCCATGCCTTCGCCCACCCTGAACGTCCGTTCGATGAAGCTGTACACCTCTTCCGCGTTCCAGCGGCCATCTGCTTCGTGATCGCCCGTCAGTGTCAAGATGGCCCACGTGTTCGTGTCGAGCGGTTTGTTTTCACGATTGATGGTGATGCCGTCCGTGCCCGTACCGGTGTAGAAACAGCCGTTATCATACATCGCCAGGACAAAGGCGCGTGCTTCCCGGGCGGCTGTCCGGTATTTTTCAGCCTCCTGCGGTTGGGTCTCCTTCCATATCCGGTACAGATGCATATAGGCCGATATCAGGTCTATATTGTGTTCGGTGCTCTTGTAGGTCAACTTCTCCGTTTGTCCCTCCCAGCCTTCCTCGCCGCCGGTGAAGCCGCCCAGCGGGTCGTTCGCACGGTAATTTTCCAGGATATAGTCGGCCATTACCTCTGCCGCATCCAGGTATCCGGGCGTTTTCGTTTCATCATAGACCGTCAGCAGCGCTTCGATGGCCCACGCCATGACGCCGGCGTTGAGGGATACCGCATAACGGTCTTCGTACCATACGGTGGCGGCCGGGTTATAAAAACCCGGCAGCATGGCAAACTCGCCTTGCCGCGGGGAGAGCCATCCGGGGAACGAAACGGGCGACCCGTTGGCGTAGGCATTGCGAAGCGGCCCCGGCTAGTAATAGCGGTCCTGCATGACGCAATACGCCAGCGCGTCGGTGACCTGTTGGGCATAGGCGAGGTGGCCGCTCTTGACCATCGCAATGGCCAGCAGGGCATTGTCGTAGATGTAGGCAAAGTTGTTGATGAACGACCGCTCGTCGCTCACGGGCAGGGGGGCGTAGGAGCGCAGGAACAAGGGGTCGTGACGTTCCGTTTCAAAGTGATAGACTATGTCGTCCAGGTCGAACTCCAGCGTGTGCAGGTCCATATTCTCCGGTTGCGAGGCGACCCAGGCAAAGCCGCAGCCGATGTTTGACAAATCGGCCTGCCGCAGGTCGATGGTATATTCCTTCCATTCGGGGGAGAGGGTAACGAAGCCGTCGCCACCGGACAGGAACACCTGGTCGGAATCATGATAGGGCGCCACCGTACCCCCCAGTCCGCCCATGTAGAACTTGATACGTTCCCGGCCCGTCTTGCCGCGTGCCTTGAAGGTCAGTTTCACGGCGCCCCGCAAATCGAAGCCCGTGCGCCGGTCGCCGAAATCCAGTTCAGGTATAATCGAACCGCCGGCCAGCCGGCCGGTAATAAACATGAAGCCGTTCCAGTCCAGCGCTTCCATCGGCCAGGTGACGTGTATGCAGGTGATGCCGTAGGGCGACGGCGACGCTTCGTCCATCTCCGGATGGACACCCTCCGGATTGAGTATCGCACGTTGCGTATAGAGCGTACTCCCGTCGCCGAAATCGCGGTACACCACCCGTTTCATGTTTTCTTCACGTATTTCCTCCAGCAGGTAACGAATGGCAGGCGAATGGTCCGTCATTTCTTCTCCCGCGCTTTGCAAAAGACTGCCCGTGCGCTTTGGCGAGCAGTTACCGGCTACCGCTGCGACGGCAGCAAAAATCATCGTGATGTATATTGTTTTCATCTTTAAAATGATTGGATGCAGGGTGTTCTATCGACAGGGTCCGCATGACCGGCGCCTATTTTTCCTCTCCCTTGTCGTCCGTAATTTTGTAGATCGCCATCACCTTCACGCTTTCGCCTTTGTCGCTAAACATTTTGGCATTGACGACCGTCGTTGTTTCCACGGTGAAAGGCCCGTTATAGATGGGCGATTCGGCCGTTGGGACGGATTCGTCCGTGGTATAACGGATGACGCCTTCCGTTCCTTCCGGGGGCAGGATGGCGACCGTTGCCCGGTTGACGAAGTCTCCACCGAAGGGCGCTTTGTAGGTCTCGGACGCAAAGCGCGGCGAAGGAAGTACTTCCCATTCTTTCCAGAGGTTGTCCGGCTCGTCAAAACCCGTGTGCGCCGGTTTGGTCGGGCGTCCCGTCCATACCTGGGGCGCCTTCAGGCCCAGGGCAAAGGCAACGTCGGCTGCCAGGTCGTACTTGTAGATTTGCTGTTGAATGGGGTAATCCTGCTTGATGCCCTTGCCGAAGAAAATGATGGGCGTCGTCAATTCGTCGTACGTATTGCCGCCATGACCGTGGAAAATACCGCCGTGGTCGCCTACCACAATCACCAGGGTCTTACCGGCAATACCGGCCTGCTGCACAGCGTCGATAAGCAGGCGGACATGCGTGTCGGTTTCTTCGATATACTTCAAGTATCCGGGCGACATGTGCCCGTGTTCATGCCCAGCCCCGTCTATCCCGTCCAGCTGGATGAAGAGGAAATGCGGTTTCTTCTCCAAAATATACTCCGCCGATTTCTGCGCCGTCTCCAACTGCGAGGGACAGGTCTCCGACTTATTCAGCAACGCATCTTCCAGCATGTCGTGAAAGCCGCCCCAATGGTAGATGGCTCCCAGTTCGGCGTCCGGCTTCTGTTCGCGGATAATTCGGAAGATGTTGGGAAACGAACGGTCCTTACTCATCACCGGGTAGGGGAAGTTGAAATCGTTGGCTTTCCACGCATTGTTGATGGCGCCGGTGATTTCCGGCCCCGCGCCGCAGAGCATGGCGTTCCAGTTCGGCGTACTGACCGTGGGCAGGATGCAGCGGACGGTATAACTGTAGGCGCCGTGATGCAGCATACTGTCCATAAAAGGGGTTACCGATGCCTGGAAACCGGTACTGCTCAGGCCGTCAAGACCAATGACGATCACGTGTTCGATCCCCTTGGGGTACTTCGCCTGCTGCTGGCAGGCAACAAACATTACACAAAAAATAAGGGTTACAATCTTTTTCATTTTGTCTATTAATTAATGAGTTATTATTTAAAATACTAACGAAATTCCCTTCCAAAACCCCTAAAACAAGCATAGCGAGTGGTGAATGAAGCATAAGAGGGTGCGGCATCCCGGTTCGTCCGCGGAGAAGGGAGCCTCAAGGCCTCAAATGCCGCCTCTGTGGAGAAAGGAGCATGGCACGCGCTTGAAGAACCGGCTTTCTTTCCGGAAAATTTTTGTCCGCGAATGGACGCGAATGTCTGCAAATAAATTATGGGTGGAGATTCACGTCCATTCGCGGACAAAATGTTAATGACTCATGTTACACAGACCCTTTTCTCAATGTGAGTATAGTGCATACTCGTCGACGAGTATAATGCATACTTGTCAACAAGTATAATGCATACTTGTCGACGAGTATAATGCATACTCGTCGACGAGTCTAATGGAGGTTTGATACAGAGCGGTTTAAGAAATCGCCATGTCCTCCCTGCGGC
>JAISOP010000335.1 GCA_031275525.1 Tannerella sp. | reverse complement strand
TATAAAACTAATAACCAACTGGTTACAATTATTTTTTTCTAATGGTGTCCATTAGAATATGATGACATCTATAAACGTAGCGAGAAATAGAGATGTCCTAATGGACATTTTGAGATTATCGGACGAAACCCCTCTGTATCAGACCTCCATTAGAGTGGTCGACCACTATGCATTAGAGTGGTTGGCCACTATGCATTAGAGTGGTTGACGAGGATGCATTAGGGGTCTCCTGTCCCGGGAAGGCGGCTTCCCAAGACATTCTTTTGATTGGAATGGATGGCAAAGGGATGCGCAAAATTCATAGCGCCTCAATAGAAGAATGAACCGAAATTTCTCCGAAAATCAAATCGCATCCGACTGGTTATTTACTCCGTTCCCCTCTTTTTTTACTCTCCGGTGGGCAAGTCTCGTTGCGCGTGTCCGGTTGACCGCATCCCCCACATCCCGCACACGGGGAGTTTGTCGAGGAGGAGGTGGTGGTGAAACGCCGGTAGAGTTTCCATACGACGTATCCGGCAGTCAGTATGCCGATAAGGATAATGGCGATTTCCTGAAGCATATCATTCCCTTTTAAATAAATAGATGACCCACCTGACGGATGGCAAAAGCGACTGCCCACGCCAGTGCACACGTATATCCGATGACGAACAGTCCCCATTTCCACGAACGGGACTCCTTCACAATGGCCGTGACGGTCGCGATACAGGGAAAGTAAATGAGTACAAAGAACATCAAACTCAGTGCGACGAGGGGCGTAAACACCGGATTTCCGCGCACATCCCGGCTCTGCTTCAGCCGTTCGGCCAGTTGGGCGCTACCGGTTTCTTCGCCTGTGTACAACACGCTCAGCGTGCTGACGACCACTTCCTTGGCCGCCATCCCGGTCAACAGGCTGATACTGATTTTCCAGTCGAATCCCAGCGGCTTCAACACGGGCTGTACGGCTTGCCCGAGACGTCCGATATAGGAATTTCTCTGGTGATCAATGACCTTGAGCCGTTCCAGTTCCGCCCGTTTCGCCTCTTTTTCGCCGGGCGGGAGCAAGGATTGCGAGACCTCTGCTATCTGTTCGTCATACCGTCGGCCCTGTTCCGCCTGGCGCGGGAAATAGCTTAAAAACCAAATGAGGATGGAAGCAACCAGAATGATGCCGCCCATTTTGCGAAGGTACTGGTAGGCTTTGTCCCACATGTGAATAAGGATGGAGCGCGCGGTGGGCATCCGGTAGGGCGGCAGTTCCATGACGAAGGGAATGTCTTCGCCCTTGATCAGGAAACGCTTGAAAAGCCGCGCCATCCCGATTGCCAGCAGAATGCCCGAGCCATACAGGGCAAACAGGACGAGGCCGGCCTGGGTGGGAAAGAAGGCGCCTACCAGCAGCAGATAGACGGGCAGGCGGGCGCTGCAACTCATCAGCGGGTTGACCAGCATGGTCAGCATCCGGCTGTTGCGGCTTTCAATGGTGCGCGACGCCAGGATGGCCGGCACGTTGCAGCCGAATCCCATGATCAGGGAAATGAAGGATTTCCCGTGCAATCCCATGGCGTGCATCAGCTTGTCCATGATAAAGGCCGCCCGGGCCATGTAGCCCGAGTCTTCCATCAGGGAAATGAAGGCGTAAAGAATCAGGATGTTCGGTAAAAAGACAATCACGCCGCCCACGCCGCGGATGATGCCGTCGATCAGCAAGTCCTTCAATGGCCCTTCCGCCAGGTGGTTCCGGACAAAAAGGCCGACAGACTCTACCAGCGCCTCGATCCAGGTCATCGGATATTCGCCCAGCCGAAAGGTGGCTTCAAACATGATCCACATGAACAGCAGGAAGATGGGATAGCCCAGCGCCTTGTGCGTGACAATGGTGTCGATGATCTGCGTACGCGACACCTCACGGAGTTTGTTGGGTTCATAGGTCTCGCGCAGGGCGCCCGAGATGAATCCGTAACGCGCATCCGTAAAAGCCGTTTCGCTGTCGGTATGCAACAGTTGCTCTAATTGTGCGATGTCCCGGTCGCGCTCCTTCAGGATGACCTCGTGCGCGGGCAGTTGACGGATGTAGTGCTCGACTTCCCTGTCCCGTTCCAGCAGTTTGATGGCCAAGAAGCGTTTCGAGCGGTTCTCTTCAATGGCGTCGTTCGCGCGGAGCAGGTTCCGGATGTGCCGGATGCTTCCCTCCAGCGTTTCCCCGTAGTTGATATGTATATGACGCAGGACGGGATCCGTTTCCTCGTACACCCGGATGACGCGGTTGAAGAGTTCTTCCAGCCCATCGCCCGTACGCCCGTTGGTCGGGACGATGGGAATGCCGATCATCCGCTCCAGGGAAGGAAAGTCGAACTTGTCGCCGTGACTTTCCAGGCTGTCGTACATGTTGAGCGCAATCACTGCCGGGACGTCCATGTCAATCAACTGGCACGTTAGGTAGAGGTTGCGTTCCAGGTTGGAGGCGTCCACCACGTTGACCACCACGTCCGGATGTTCGTTGTCGAGATGCTCGCGCACATATTTTTCTTCCGCCGTGCAGTTCGACAGCGAATACGTCCCCGGCAAATCGACAATCCTGAACCGGTAGCCGTTCTGTTTAAATTCGGCTTTTTTGGCATCGACCGTTACGCCGCTGTAGTTCCCCACATGTTCGTGGGCGCCGGAAGCGCAATTGAACAGGGAGGTTTTGCCGGAATTGGGATTGCCGACAAAGGCCACGTTGATGGTTTTTCCCCGGTCGAGGGCCATGGAGCGCAATTCGTCATCCGGAATGGTAAATGGGCGCGAGGGCGCGACCGGTTGTTCGGCCGCATCCACCGCCTGTTCGGGCGTAAGCACTTCAATCAGTTGCGCGTCGTTGCGGCGCAACGACAGGTCGTATCCGATAATACGGTACTGAATCGGATCCTTTAGGGGGGCATTCTGGATGACTTGCACTTCCTTGCCCCGGATAAATCCCATTTCCGTGATACGCCTGCGGAAGGCGCCGCGCCCCGTTACCTTTACGATGACGCTTCTTTCGCCTGTTTGAAGTTCCGATAATTTCATGACTGTAAACTATGTGCAAAAATACGGCTTTTCGATGAGACAGGTCTTGCCGGTCAATACCTAAAAATAGGTATTTTTTTCTTTCCTTCCGGAAAGGCTCTTTTACACGGTTGTTTTTGACAGCCTCTTTTAAAATCCGCGCCACCTACGCGCTAAACTCCGGCTATTTCAAAAAAAAATCGTATGTTCGCGGCCTATTTAAATCGTAGAATCAAATCAAACAGAAAAAATGAAGAAACAGACAATTTACGTATTGCGCATCCTTTGCGTGGGCAGTATCCTGTTTTTCGTGCAGTGTACGGGAAAAAACAGGTCCTCCTCGCCGTCGCCGGCTGAGGGATGGGGAGACCGGATGGCGGCCTATGCCGTGAGAGACTTTATGCCGGCCGACAAGTATGTGTGGGACTGGGCACAGGCTACGATGCTCCGTGCCGTGGCCGACCGCTACGAATTGGGGATCAACCGGGAAGAGATGCTGAACTATGTTCGCCGGGCGATGGACGTCACCCTGGACCGGGCCGAAGGCATTCATCCCAACGCGGTGGCGTCGGGGTTCGGCATGGCGTTTCTGGCGCGTGTGACGGGCGAAGAGGCGTATGCCCACAAAGCGCTCCGCATTTATGAGGACTACCGGCAGATTGTCAGGTCGTCGAACGGCGGCGTGTCGCACCGTGACAATGTGGTGGAACTGTGGGACGACACGGTTTACATGATTAGTCTCTTCCTGCTGGAGATGTACCGGCTGACGGGCGACGAACAGTATCTCAGGGAAGTCGCCTTTCAGCTTGCGGCACATGCCGAAAAACTGGAAGACCCCGTCACCGGCCTGTGGTATCACGGCTGGGACAACGACAGCGAGCCGTTTGACGATGAGTGCAGCATGCCCGGCTGGGCCAACAATCCCGAACGCCGCGGCAGCCAGTTCTGGGGACGAGGCAACGGCTGGGTGGTCATGACGCTGGCCAATACATTGCACCTCATGCCCCGCACCATGAGCGAAAGGGCCGCGTTGGAGGCTATGTTCGTGAAGTTTGCCCGGACGCTGGCCCCCCTGCAGGACGCTGCCACGGGACACTGGTATCAGTTGCCTCTCTTGCCGGGCGAAGCGGGCAACTTCATCGAAAGCTCCTGCACCGCCATGTTTGCCTACGGCATCGCCGTGGGCTTGGCCGACGGCCTCCTGCCGGACGAAACCTTCCGGCCCGTGGTCGATAATGCCTTCCGGGGAATCGCAGAAAACAGCCTGAAAACGGTTGACGACAGCCTGGCAACGCTCACGAACGTATGTTCCGGCACTTGTATTGGCGACAAAGCCTATTATTTCCGGCGCGAGGTGGTGGAGGGTACGCCGTTTGCACTCGGCGCCGCCATCATGTTCTACGACCGCTACCGGTTGCTTCAATGATCTGAATGTCTTTCCTATTGTTTATTCATGTTGAGAATTGGAAGAAGGCTTTTAGGCCTTTTAAGCCTCGGTGGAACCGAACTACACAGAACCGGTCATGCACAAAACCATACCGTGCACAGTATAAATGTTACACGCGCAGGCGGGAAACACTCCTTTCCTCCCACGCC
>JAISOP010000285.1 GCA_031275525.1 Tannerella sp. | reverse complement strand
GAGTTTTATCCTGAGGGAACCTCTAAAAAAACCCCTCCCCGGCCCTCCCCACAAGGGGAGGGAGATGGCCTTTCCCGGTTCCCATCCCCATCCCATCTTTATCCCCCTGTATGAAACCTTTTTCTATTCTCCTTGCGGGAGGGGCCGGGACTTCCCCCCTTACGCAGCGTGTCGAGAAGGGCCATCTCCCTCCCCTTGTGGGGAGGGCCGGGGAGGGGTTTTTTTAGAGGTTCCCTCAGGATAAAACTCACGTATGCGTGAATATCTTTAATGAAAACGCATGAATTTTCAACTTCACCGGTCAGTAATAAAAAAAAACATTAACTTTGCGAGCATAAATGAATGAATTGTACCAATAATGAAGAGTAATCGTAGAGATTTTTTGAAGAAATCCCTGTACGGGGGATTGGCGTTGGGCGTAGCAGGCAGTTACGCCGGGGCAGCGCAACGCGCGAAGGGCGTAATGGGCACGGACGGGGCTTTGGCCGCGGGTGCAGACAGCCGGCCGCGAAAAGGGAAAACGGTGATGGGGTTGCGTTGCGCACCCATTCCCGAAGTGCGTATCGCCGTCATTGGGTTGGGGCGTGGAGGTGGCGCCGTCGATCGGCTGACGCAAATCGAAGGAACGCGGATCGTGGCGCTGTGCGACCTGCAGGACAACCGCATCAAAAATAGCCAGGAAAGACTGAAAAAGGCCGGACGTCCCGCAGCAGCCGTTTACAGCGGCGAGGAGGACTGGAAGAAAGTGTGTGAGCGCGACGACATCGACCTGGTTTATAATGCCACGCCGTGGTACTTGCACGTCCCCATTGCCCTGTATGCCATGAGGCACGGCAAGCACGCCGTGGTGGAAGTGCCCGCCGCCCTGACCGTCGAAGACTGTTGGGCGCTGGTGGACGCTGCCGAAGAAACGCAACGACACTGCATGATGCTCGAAAACTGCTGCTACGACTTCTTTGAACTGGCCACGCTCAACATGGCACGCAAGGGCGTTTTCGGCGAAATCTATCACGGCGAGGGCGCCTATATCCACGACCTGCGCAGCCTGAAGCACGACCCAAAAGGCTACCACCAAATGTGGCGGCTCGAACACAGCAAGCTTCACACCGGTAACCCCTACCCGACGCACGGCCTGGGGCCTGTTGCACAGATCATGGGCATCAACCGCGGCGACCGGATGGACTACCTCACCTCCATGTCCACCAACCAGTACGGCCTCACGCTCTATGCCGAGAACACCTTCGGCAAGGAATCGTCCGAAGCCCGGGCCGCCTACAAACTGGGCGACATGAACAATACGCTGATCCGTACCGTCAACGGCCATACCCTGCTGGTGGTGCACGACACCACCAGCCCGCGCCCCTACGACCGTATCCACAAGATTAGCGGCACGAAAGGATTTGCGGTCAAGTATCCGGAAGAAAAAATCGCCCTCGACCCCCAGGCCCACGAGTTCCTGAAGCCCGAAGCCTTCAAGGCGATGATGGCGCAGTACGAACACCCGCTGTCGCGATACATCGGTGAAAAGGCAAAAGCCGTCGGCGGACACGGCGGAATGGATTACATCATGGACTGGCGGCTCATCTATTGCCTGCGCAACGGCTTGCCGCTGGACCAGGACGTATATGACGCAGCGACCTGGTCGTGCATTACCGACCTGAGCGAACGCTCCATCAAGAACCGGAGTAATTCCGTGGATGTGCCCGACTTCACGCGCGGCGCATGGCAAGACGCCAAACCCTGGCCGGTGGTCGATATGGAAACGATATTCTATTAACCTGAAAATAAGTTCCAAATGAAGAAGATCATTCTATTTGCATGTTGCACCCTGCTGGTAGCGTGCCAGGGGACAAAATACCCGGAAGGAATCGAACACGTGATCGTCATCGGCATCGACGGCATGAGCAGCCAGGGCCTCATCCGGGCGCATACGCCCTGCATGGACAGCCTGATGCAGGCCGGCGCCTACAGTTACAAAGTCCGCTGCATCCTGCCCTCCGTCAGCAGCCCCAACTGGCACGCCATGCTCTCGGGCGCCGGCCCGGAACTGACCGGCGTGCTCGACAACTCGTGGCGGCGGGGCGTATATGAACTGCCGCCCGTGACGCTTACCGACAACGGCTATTTCCCGGGCATCTTCCGCCTCATCCGCGACGGGAAACCGCAGGCCCTCACCGCCGCCTTCTACAACTGGAGAGGCTTCGGCAACCTGCTGGAGCAGGAGGTCATCGACTCGTGCGCCGCCCTCCCCTCGTCGCTTGAAACGGCGCAACATACGGCCGCCTATATCCTGGAAAAAAAGCCCGACTTTGTCTTCATCCAACTGGACGAGGTGGACGGCGCCGGTCACGAATCCGGGCACATGTCGCCCCGCTACCTCCGCACGATCGAGGAAACCGACGCCCACGTGCGGCTCATTGTTGACGCGGTAGCACAGGCAGGCATAGCCAACTCAACGCTGATCATGGTCGTCTCCGACCACGGCGGCATCTACTATTGGCACGGCGGCAATGCCTACGAAGAGGTCTCGACCCCCATCATCTTTGCCGGGCCGGGCATCCGGAAAAACCACCTGATCCGCAGCCACATCTACAAGTATGACACGGCCGCCGACGCAGCCTTTGCCCTGGGGCTGGAAACGCCGCAGGCATGGGTCGGAAGGCCGACACGCGCGGCCTACGAACGTTTCGGCGACGAGCCTGCCCCGTCCTATCGCGAAGTCGAAGTGTTGCCGCCGCCCATGTTCTATTCCGATCCGGTGGCCGTCCCGCACGGCGGACTGTTTGTCGACCGGCCGGCGGAAGTCGTGATCGAACAACCGGCCGGCGTGGAAGGCGAAATACGCTACACGCTGGACGGCTCCCGGCCCACGCGCACTTCCGCCCTGTACGACGGGATGTTCCGCCTTGAAAAGTCCGCCCGCGTCACCGCCAAACTCTTCGGCGCCGGCGGCGAAAGCCCCGTCGTCTCGGCCCACTACCGCGTAGCCGACTCCAAAGCCGGCAACGGCCTGCACTATACGTTCCACACGCTTCCGCCCGACATTCGCGAAATGCCCTCCTTCGCCACCCTGAAGCCCGTGGCCGAAGGGATATGCTACGAACTGGATTTCTTTGCGCCCGATTTCGCAGACCTCCGCGCCCGCTACCCGCAGGATATGGCCGTTTGCTTCACCGGTTGGCTCGAAGTCGAACAGGAAGGCCCCTATACCTTTTATATCTGGACCAAAGGCGGAAGCAAACTGTACATCAAGTCCGACCTGGTGCTGAACAACCGCCGGCTGGGCGATTCCGAAACAAAGGGAGAGATATACCTTGAAAAAGGCCGTCACCCGTTCCGCCTGGAATACGCCCGCAAGCAGCATCTCGACCCGGAAGAGCGCGAAATAATCAATCTCGAATACGAAGGCGAAGGCGTATTGCGCGGGAAAATTCCGGCCGACAGACTGTTCCTCACGAATTGAGAATGGAGAATTGAGAATGGAGAATGATGTGTCCTGTCTTGAAAAAAGTGTATATTTTTTTCAGGACAGGACATGTGTTAGCCTTGTCTTTTTTGCACCTCGCACATGAAAAAACCATTTTTATCGCGTATTTTTGCGCCTCATTTTAGAACACTAAAAACAAACGACGTATGAAAAAAGTATTTCTTGGAATTGATCATCCGGCCATTGCAGCCGAGGATGTGGAGACTTTAAGCAAATGGTATTGCACCGTACTGGGTTATGAAGTGCATACCCGCACGGACAAACCGATTTATATCGTGAAGGCGCCGGACGGCACGCTGATCGAAATCATGCCGAAGGACGATACGGCGCGGCCGGCACGGACGGTCAATACACCGGGATGGTCGCACCTGGCGCTGCGGGTGAGCGACTTTGACGCGGCCGTGGCGGCGCTGGACGCCCGGGGCGTGGCCTGGACGGGCGACGAGTTCACGGCGGTCGGCGGTGGACGTATCCGTAATTTTACCGATCCGGAAGGTAACCTCCTGCAAATCGTTCAGCGCTGAAACCGCCTTATGCCGCTCAACTTACCCCGAAACTTGCCGGCCATCGACCTGCTGAAAAAGGAGCATATCTTCGTCATGGACTCGTTGCGGGCTTCCGAACAGGACATCCGTCCGCTCCGCGTGGCGGTGTTGAACTTGATGCCGCTGAAAATCAAAACGGAAACCGACCTGACACGCCTGCTGAGCAATTCGCCCTTGCAGGTGGAGATTGATTTCCTCAAAATCAGGGAACACCGTTCCAAACATACGCCGATGGAGCACATGGAGGCGTTTTACAGGAATTTCGACGAGGTCGAGGAACGGTACTACGACGGGATGATCGTCACAGGTGCGCCGGTAGAGCAGATGCCGTTTGAAGAAGTGACCTACTGGGAAGAACTCAAGCGGATTTTCGGCTGGGCACGTACGCATGTGACCTCTTCCATTTATATCTGCTGGGCGGCGCAGGCGGGGCTGTACCACTTCTACGGCATACCGAAATACGACCTGCCGGCCAAGATGTTCGGCGTTTTCAGGCATACGGTGCACAACCCCTGCCTGCCGATTTTCCGCGGCTTCGACGACGTTTTCTACGTGCCGCACAGCCGTCATACGGAACTCCGGCGCGAGGATATCCTCCGTACTCCGGCGCTGACGCTGCTTTCCGAAAGCCGGGAGGCTGGGGTTTACATGGTGATGGCACGCGGCGGCCGCGAGTTCTTCGTCACCGGCCATTCGGAATATGCGCCCAACACGCTGCACGACGAATATGTGCGCGACCTGGACAAGGGCCTGCCGATCGTCCTGCCGGCCAATTACTATCCGGACGACAACCCCGGCAAGCCGCCGCTCATGCGCTGGCGCTCTCATGCCAACATGCTGTTCATTAACTGGCTGAACTATTACGTCTATCAGGAAACGCCTTACCACATCGAAGACATCCGTCTGCTGGGAGACCTGAACGGCAAATAAGCGAACCTCCAAAAACCGGTTCATTCTTTTTTTTGAGGCGCTATGAATTTTGCGCCTCCCTTTGTCATTCATTCCCTCCCTGCGGCCTGCGGATGAAGAGTCCGTCCCTTTTCTCAAACCGCTCTGTATCAGACCGCCATTACATCTGCCGGCCGATATGCATTATATCTGCCGGCCGATATGCATTATATCTGCCGGCAGATATGCACTATATCTGCCGGCAGGTATGCATTAGGGAAGCAGCCCGTCCCCGGAAGGCGGCTGCCCGGCTCATTCTTTTGATTGGAATGGATGACAAAGGGAGAATGGAGAATGAATGAGCCACATTCGTTCTCCATTCCTCGGAATGCATCAGACTTCCTCCAGTGCGTAGTACTGGTAGTCGCGGGTAAGGGTTTGAAGTAGGGTTTCGTCGTTGAGCGGCGGGTTGATTTTCAGAAATTGACGTGCCTTGGCGCCCAGTTCGCGGATACGCTGCGGACGCTCGGCGTCGTAACGTAACAGCGCCTGGCTAATCAGGTTGACTTGCTCGAGCGACAGGTTTTCGGCTTGCGGAAAGACCGGCCGGTAGTCGATGCCCAGGTGCGCAAACTCATCCAGCGTGACGTTCATGTGGTGGTAGTTCTTTTCCTTTATCACCAGCGTACCGGCAGCCAAGTCGCCTATCCGCTGGTTGTTTTTGGTCAGCAGGATGGACAGGAGACCGAGGCACTGGAAGAGGTAGATGTCTATCAGCAGAAACAGCCAGCGTAGCAGGTAGGCGCCCAGCGTCGGCGTGGCGCCGTCCTTCATCACCACGCGCAGGCCGAACAGCTTCTTTCCGGGCGACTGTCCCCGGTTGAAAAGTTCCCACAGCAGCGAATAAAACAGCGCGGGAACGAGAAACAGCAGGTCGACCACAAACATCACAGTATCGGAGTGGTACGTATAGGGGATGTGTCTGTAGCTGTAGAGGAAAACCGCGATGAGGGCCACTTCGTACACGGAAAGCAAAATCATGTCAATGACTCTTGCCAGCAGGCGTTCGCCGGCGCCGGCAGGCGTCTGGTCTATCTGTACGTATTGGCCGGTAATGATCGTAGCATCTGCCATCTTGGTCTCTTTTTATTCGGTTCGATTTGCAAATGTAGGAATAAAAGTCGTATTTTTGCGAATGCTTTGGAGGCCATCCCCTTGCGGATGGTCGTTCCGGAGGGGGGTTCATTATGAAAGAAATATCATTCATACGTCAGCATATCGGGAAGTGGAAACAACTTGAATCGGTAGTAGATAAAGCGTCGGAAGAACATCCGGAACGCCTGGCGGACGCCTATATGGAAATCACGGCCGATTTGTCGTTTTCACGGAGTCATTACCCACGTTCGCGCATCACCATTTACCTCAACAACCTGGCCTCGGCGCTCCACCATTCCCTGTACAAAAACAGGAAGGAGTCCGGATCGCGGATCGTTGCCTTTTGGAAGACCGAAGTCCCGCGCGTCATGTATGCCTCGCGGAAGGAACTGCGCTATTCCCTCCTGGTGTTCCTGGTCAGCGCCGCCATTGGCTGCCTGTCCACGCTGAACGACGACCTGTTTCCCCGCCTGATCATGGGCAACAGCTATATCGACATGACGCTTACCAATATCGAACGGGGCGACCCGATGGGGGTGTACAAGAACCTGCCGCCCGTGCCGATGTTCTTTTACATCCTGATCAACAATGTGCGCGTGTCGTTCGTGATCTTCCTTTTCGGGCTGCTGAGCGGATTCGGTACGGGTACGATGCTGTTCTACAACGGTGTGATGATTGGGACGTTCCAGACGTTTTGCTTTCAGCAGCATGTGGGGCTGGAATCACTGCTGGCCGTCTGGCTGCACGGGACGCTGGAGATTTCGGCGTTGGTGGTGGCCGGGGCGGCCGGGTTTGCACTGGGCAACGGGTGGCTTTTTCCCGGAACTTATCCGCGGGGCTACGCCTTCCGCCAAGGGGCGGTACGGGGTCTGAAAATCGCCGTTGGAACGACGCCCATCTTTATCCTCGCCGCCTTTATCGAAAGTTTCCTGACACGCCATACCGAAACGCCCGACGTGATACGCGGCGGATTTATCCTCCTTTCGCTTGCATTTGTCATCTACTATTATATTTATTTACCCAAACAGTTGAGTCATGAATCTTCCTCCGAATCCCAAAATCCGGTTTTACAAAGTACGGACGTTTAGCGAAAAGATGAACGTCACCTTCGACTTCCTGCGCGAGAACCTGAAACCGCTGCTGAAGTTTTCTTTCTATGTGATATTGCCGCTTTGCCTGGTACAGTCCTTTTCCATGGACTCCTTCATGCGGGGGTACATGGGCCTGATCACCGGCGAGGGGAACGGCTTCCCTTTCGTGATGGGCTATTACGGCCTGTTGATGCTGTGCAACGTGATGGGGTTTGTCCTCCTTTCGGCGCTGGTGTATAGCCTGCTTCAAGTGTATGAACGGCGCGACAGGCGCCTGCAGGGGCTTGCCTTTGCCGACTTCAAAGAGCCGTTCCTGAAGGGTTGCATCAAGGTGTTGAGGATCCTGTTTTTTGCCTTCGGGGTGATCATTGCGGTCTGGGTGGTCATCATGCTGTTTGCCCTGATGTCGTCCTGGACGCTGGCGCTGACCATTCCCCTGACGCTGGTCGGACTGCTGGCCGTGATGATCCCGTTTGCCCTGTTCACGCCGCTTTACCTGTTTGAAGACCTGCCCTTTGCCGACGCCCTGCGCAAGTCGATGAAGTACGGGTTTTCCGCCTGGGGCGAGACGTTCCTGGTCCTGCTGGTTTTCGGGTTGCTGGCCAACATCATCGGCGGCGTGACCACCTTGCCGTGGATGCTCGTGACCATCTTCGGCTCCGTCTTCTCGGAGATTTCCCCCGATGCGAGTGTGACCTCCTCCTTCTGGTACCGCTTCCTGACCTATCTCCTGGGAGTGATCATGGCCTACGGGACGTATGTGAGCGAAATGATCAGCGTAGGAGGAATCGCGTTCCAGTATTTCCACCTGCGCGAAAAAAAGGACGGCGTCACCCTGAAAACGGATATTACAAACTTTGACCGGCTGTAACCGTGACTCATCCGGCCGATACCTTCGTTTACGACGCGGACAAAATCGCCGCCTACCAGTCCGATGGACACTTCGACTACAACAGCCAGTTGAACGCCCCGGAATACAATCTCCTGGAAAGCCTCTGGCGCTGGCTGGCGCAGCGGCTGAGCGCCCTGTTTGGCAACGAAACGGCGGAAAGCGTGGCCACGTGGCTGCTGATTGGCTTCTTCGTGCTGGTTGTGGGAGTGGTGGTTTTCTTCATCTACAAGAAACGTCCGGAACTGTTTCTCCGGGAGAAAAAGAAGCCGCTGCCCTATGCAATAGAGGAAGAAAATATCTACCGCATCGACTTTGGGAAGGAATTGGCGGCGGCGCTGGCGGCGGACGATTTCCGCCTGGCCGTGCGGATGCTCTACCTCCAGACGCTACGCTTCGCAGCCGACCGGCAATGGATTGACTGGCAAATCTACAAAACCCCGACGGAATACACTTACGAATGGAAGCCGGCCGGCTTGAAAACTCCGTTCCGCGATTTCACCAACCGTTTTTTGCAGGTACGCTACGGCAACTTCAGGGCCACGCGCGAACTGTTCGACTCCATGTGCCGCCTGCAGGACGAACTCAGGAAAGGGGGGGATGAATGAAACCGTCGGGGCACAAACTGTATCTCCTGCTGCTGGCCGTGGGCTTAGTGGCGGTATTCCTGTATCACTACCATACGCCGGAGGAATTTGTCTGGCAGCCGACGTTCGACAAGTACGACCGGCAGCCGTTCGGCAGTTACGTGTTTGACGACGTGCTGTCCTCTTCCATCGAAGGTTACCGGGTCGTCAACCAAACGTTTTACCAGCTATGCCTGGAAGCGGGATACGCTGTCGCCTTACCGGGAGAAATAGAAAACATACTGGGAGAGGTGACGGTCGAAGAAGTGGCAGCCGCCTCCAGGAGCGAGGAGGAGGAACCGGAGGATGCGGAGGCCGAACGTTTCCCCGACGAGCCGGGGGAATGGGAAGGGCCGGCCATTGAGCCGCTCTCCCCGGAAGAACGGCGTTCCATCCTGGTGACGGAAAATTACATTGATTTTTCGGAAACAGACCTGGAGGCCTTGCAATTGCTGCTGCAAATGGGCCACAAGGTCATGCTGTGCCTCACGTCCTTCGAGGGCGCCCTGTGCGACACGTTTGGTATCACGGAAACGTATCAATCGTTTCCCTACGCGTGGGCCGTAGAGCGATATGCAAAGGAAGGTTTCCGGCGCGACAGTCTTTTCCTGGGCGTCGATTCGCTGCATCCGGAAAAGGTATATACCGTCTTTCCGCACATGCACCCGACGGTCCTGGAGGCAGGGATTAAAAGTCGTTTCCGGGAGGATACGGAGGACTCGCTACAAGGTTCGCACCTGCGCTGCGACTCGTTCCAAGTACTGGTGCGCAACGACAAAGGCGAGGCGGTTGCACTGCGTCTCTTCACCGGCGAAGGGGAACTGTTCCTGGTCGGGACGCCGCTGATGTTCACCAACTACGGTCTGCTGGACGGCAACAATGCCTCGTATGCCTTCCGCCTGCTTTCCCACCTGAAAGACTATCCGGTGCTACGGACAGAGGCTTACAGCCCCAACCACGCCCGGTCGGAAAGCCCGCTACGCTACCTGCTGAGCCAGCCGCCATTGCGGTGGGCCTTGTACGTAGCGCTGGTTACGATACTCCTGTACATGTTTTTCGCCACCCGGCGACGGCAGTGGGTGATCCCAATCGTCCGTCCCCCCGCCAACGAAACGCTCCGCTTCACGCAACTGATCGGCAACCTCTATTACCAGCGGAAGGACTTTAAAGACCTGCTGTGCAAGAAATACCTTTACTTCTGCAACGAAGTGAAGCAGTTGAGCGGCTTCGACCTGCAGTCCGGCGAACCGGACCGGGAAATCAGCGCCCGGCTGGCGGAGAAAACGGGCCAGGATGACCGCCAGTTCTGGCCTGCATTCAGGGAACTGAAATACCACCTGCGTGAACAGACACCGGTGAACGAAGAGGAGATGATGCGCCACATCGACCGGATGAACAAATGGAAACAATTGATAACAAACGGCGGAGAATGAAAATGAGCAGGACAAACGCAAACCACAAGCCAACAGCCGGAGCGGTCAGTTTCCGACCCCAGAAGAATGAGCCGTTGCAAAAAAAGGACTATTTCGCCGCATATAGAACCTTCTTTCATAGACTCGTTGCCCTGCAAAAAGAGGACCCGAACCAGCGGTTTCTCCGCGTCAGCTTTCCCGTTCCTGCGGACGAAATGGCGCACGTGGCACACTTCGCCAAGGGAGTCATGGATGGCGGGGGCCTGGTCGAAAAAAACGGCGCCATCAACTTTTTCATTCTTCCCTTCTTCACCTTTGCCGTCAAGATGGTGGACGGCATCGTGGACAGGTCTGCCCAACCGCTACAACTGGACTTTGTCGCTACCAGGGACGAAGTCGAGGTAACCTTTTTGGTACTTTCGGAAGCCATAAAAGTGGTGGTGGAAAAGCCGGAGACAACCTACTTGCATCGCTCCGATGTGCTGATACACTACAAGTCCTTCCTCAGACGCCTGCAAACGAACTAATCCGCCAAATCACGGCCAACCGACTTAGAAACCGTTTAAATCTAAGATAAAAGGTTGTCAATGGCGGATGTGACCCGCATGATTTCCCCAAATGCCAATTAAGTATTACTGTTTTTCCGGGACAGGCGGCGTTCCTAATGCATGAACGGCGACGTTCCTAATATTGGAAAGAAATATACAGTTGGAATAGAGGGGGAATAACTGCCGTGTAAGACATCGTATCCGGCGGGCTTTCCGTAAAAACCTGCTGCTTCTCAAAGAAGCTGTTCAATCATTTCAAGGCTTTCCATCTCGCTTTCTTTTACATCTATTTTGGAATAGATTTTCCATTACTCTGAATATGAATTGATTTGTATATATGACTCATTTTTTCCCGGCAAAATGAAGGCGGAAAACATGTAGGAGATGTTTTTGACCTCGTACCGGATAGAAGCAAGCTGGGACGAGGATGATTTGAAAACACGGTTGCCGCGTTTTATCCTCGTACCGGGACGTTTTGAACATGTACGAGTTTGAAAAAATCTCCTACATGTTTTCCGGCGTCTTTTTTCCGGACGAATGAAAGACGGGGGGAGGGCCGGGGAGGGGTTTTTAGAGCTTCCCTTTTCTATTTGTTTTCAGCACTTTGATTATTATCAGTTAATTACGAATTTGCAGCCATTTCAAAAAATCATCCGGCGCTTCCGCCAAAACGGTTAAATATCATTAAACATAAGAGCGCCGTATGATTGCTATAATTTTTTATTCTACTTTTACCTGACCGTTCAGTCAAAACAAAAGTATCTTATAAATTGATTTTTTATGCCACGAACAAAAGAACAATACGAAAAGAACCGCGATGAAAAGCGGCAATTGATTAAGAAAGCGGCGCTGTCGCTCTTTGCCTTGAAAGGTTATGACGCGACCTCGATAGGCGACATCGCTAATAATGCCGAAATAAGCAAAGGACTGATGTACCACTATTTCGTTTCAAAAGAAGAGCTGCTGCAAGTGATTTGGGACGAGCTTGCCGGAGAGTTTGAGCAGATCATCGACCCTGACCATGACGGCGAAATTACGGATAGAAAAGCCGAAAATTTTATCGACGCCGTCTTTGAAATGTTCAAAAACAAGCGCGAAATGTGGAAACTCTATTATCAACTGTCGTTTCAGCCGAAAGTAGTGGAATTTTTGCTGAAATCGTACCACAATGAAAAAACGCAACTATGGCAGAATCTGATGTTTGGCTATTTTGTGAAAAAATTGAATTTGCCTGCCGAGTTCGGATTTTTCAGCGTTTTGGTTTTTTTCAAGGGGCTTGGAATGGTAACGACCTACACCGAAAGCGTTTTCGGCAACGATTTTTTAGACAGGTATAAAGCCTTTTGCAAGCAGATCATTTTCAAACCGCAAACCGTATGTTAGCCAAACTCTCCTGGAAAAATATCTGGCGGAACAA
>JAISOP010000333.1 GCA_031275525.1 Tannerella sp. | reverse complement strand
GTCCGATCAGTTCCCGGAGGGTCTGTTCCTGGGTACGCTTGAAAGGGACATAGCCCAGGAAGGGATGGTCCAGCGTATCGGGCGAGACGGGCGAATCGGCGGCACGCCGCGTCAGGTAGAGCATGCCCCGGCTGATGACCGCCACACGTACGACCGGATGACGGTGTTTCGCGTTCGACCCGAGGCTCACCGAGTAGGCTATCCGGCCGATCACCTTTCCTGTGCCGTCCAGCACCGGCAGCCATTTCTCCTCCTGCAGGCGCTTGCGCATCAGGTACAGGCGCACCTGTTCGTAGGCGATAATCAACATGCCAATCACAAACGGGGCCTGGTGATACAGGAAACGTTCCACCCCCGCCACCCGGATTCCTTCAAAAAAGATGATGTAAAAGAGCAGTGTGAAGAAATGCAGCGTGTAGAGGTTCTGGATAATCTGCGCCACATGGAAATATTCCGTCAGGGCGGTACGGAACGATACCTGTTTCATTATCGGATGCCCGGACTTGCGTACCCGGCGGAGAAGCATCCGCCGGAAGGTGCCCAGCAACGAAAGGATCATCACCAGCAACCATTCCATAACCAGGGGGGTGTAGGTGTACAGCGTCGATTCCAGGCTGGAGTAAAAGAAGACGGAATAGAGCATGAGCGTGAGCGCCACCGGCAAGAGCGTGAACAGGAATACCTTCTTCCCGCACAAGCTGCTGAAGAGGGCCAGGCTGCCTATACAAATAGCCGTCGTGAAGACAAACGAAATATGGGAAGGGTAATATATGCTCAGCATCATCAGCAGCAACAGCGGCAACAAACCCATTGCCTGACTGTTTAACCCCTGTTGGCATCTTATCTCTTTCATCCCTTGCTTTGTAACCATTTCAACGGGCGAGGTTCACACGGCGTTCCCCGCATGGTAGGACGACCGCACCAGCGGGGCGCTTTCCACCTGCCTGAACCCCTTGGAGAGGGCCGTACGGCGGTAAGTTTCAAACTGCTGCGGCGGGAGGTATTCCACGACCGGGAGGTTCCGGCGCGAAGGTTGCAAATACTGGCCGATGGTCAGGATAGATACCCCTGCCCGGAGCGCGTCGTCCATCAGCGCCTCCACCTCTTCCTCCCTTTCGCCCAGCCCGACCATCAGGCCCGTTTTGGCGCGGACGCCCCGCGAGGCGATGCGCGCGAGCGCCGACAGGCTCGTTTCGTAGCGGGCGGCGCTCCGGATTTGCGGCGTCAGGCGGGCGACGGTTTCCAGGTTATGCGCAATGATGTCCGGCGCCACTTCGATGATGCGGTCGATCCACTCCATTTGTCCCCGGAAATCGGGAATCAGTACTTCCAGCGTCGTCTGCGGGTTCCGTTGACGGATGCAGCGAATGGTCTGTAGCCAGTGTCCGGCGCCTGCATCGGGCAGGTCGTCCCGGTTGACCGAGGTAACGACGGCGTGGCGCAAGCCCATCCGCCGGATACCTTCCGCCACGCGCTCCGGCTCCGAAGCATCCAGCGGCTGGGGCTTGCCCGTGGGGGTGTTGCAGAAGCGGCACGAACGGGTGCAGATCTCGCCGCCGATGAGGAACGTCGCCGTGCCGCAACTCCAGCACTCTCCCCGGTTCGGGCACCGTCCGTCGGTGCAGATCGTATGCAGGCCCTGTGATTCGACGATGTGTTTCGTTTGCCGGAACTGCTCGTTCCCTTGCAAACGTACTTTCAACCAGTCCGGTTTGCGGATGTATGCCGTCATGAAGCCCTTGCCCTAAAGGTTTTCAAACAGGAAACCGGTCATCCGCGTATAGAGATGCATCCGCGTATGGCCGCCGGAGATGCCGTGATTGCGGTCACGGTAAATCTGCATGTCAAACTGTTTACCGGCCTGCACCAGCGCTTCGGCATAATCGAGCGTCTGGCGGAAGTGGACGTTATCGTCGGCTGTGCCGTGGACGAGCAGCAACTTTCCCTGCAACTGCTTCGCCAGGCGGATGGGCGAAGTAGCATCGTAGCCCTTTGCATTTTCTTTCGGCGTACGCATGAAACGCTCCGTATAGACGGTGTCGTAATGCCGCCAATCCGTGGGCGGCGCCACGGCAATCCCGGCCTTGAACACGCCGCCGCCCGTGCTGAGCGCCATCAGCGTGTTGTAGCCGCCGAAGCTCCATCCCCAGATGGCCATCCGCGAACCATCCACATAAGGAAGTTCCGCCAGTGCGCGGGCAGCTTCCGCCTGGTCCTGCGACTCCAGTTCGCCCAGCCGCAGGTAGGTACACTTGCGAAATTCCTCGCCGCGCCCCCCGGTCCCGCGTCCATCCACGCAGACGCAAAGGAAGCCGTTGGCCGCCAGATACTGTTCCCATCCGAAGTCGTAGCTATCCAGCGCCGACTGCGAGTTGGGGCCGCTGTACTGGAACATGACTACCGGGTATTTCTTCGACTCGCTAAAGTTCGCCGGCTTCACCATCCAGGCGTTCAACTCAAAACCGGCCGCCGTCTGAATCTTCAGGAACTCCTTCGGCGCATACGCATACTTGGCCAGCGTCTCCCTCAGAGGGGCATTGTCCTGCAGGACGCGCAACGTTTTCCCCGTCTTTGTCTCGTTCAGGGTGACGAGCGCGGGCGTGTTCGCATTTGAATAATAATTCACGTACCAGGCGAAATTCCGGCTGAACGCGGCGTGATTGATTCCTTCCCGGTTCGACAGGCGCGTTTTCACGCCCTTGGCATCTACCCGGTAAACCGAACGGCGCAACGGGCTTTCCTCCGCCGATTCATAATAAACCGTATTAGTAGCTTCGTCAACGCCCAGCAAGGCGGTTACATCCCAGTTCCCCCGCGTCACCCCGCGCAGTTCCACGCCCGTGGCGGAGTACTGGTAGATATGCGCATACCCGTCTTTCTCGCTCACATAAAAAAACCCATCCTTCGTAAACAGGATGCGGTTCAGCCAGTCGGAATCGACGTAGCGCCGGTTCTCCTCTTTCAGGATCAAACGGAAAACGCCGCTTTTGGGATTGGCATAATAGAGGTTGAAGACGTTCTGGTGGCGGGTGAGCGTCATCACCGCCAACTGGTCGGGCTGCGGGGTGAAAGCGATGCGGGGGATATAGCTCTCCGCATCCATGGGCGTAGGGAGCGTCTTGGTATCCTTCGTCTCCACACAGTAGGAATGGAGCGTAACCGTCGAGTTCCTCTCCCCCGCCTTCGGATATTTATAGGTATATGCCCCCGGATAATAGCCGTCGCCATAGACCTGCATCGCATATTCGGGCACTTCCGACTCGTCGAACCGGACAAAGGCCAGGTACTGGCTATCGGACGACCAGGCCATCAGGTTCGTCACCGAAAACTCCTCCTCATACACCCAGTCGGTAGCGCCGTTGATAATCCGGTTCGGGGCGCCGTCTTGGGTCACCTGGATTTCGGTGTCGAAATCGAACTTCCTCAGCCGGATATTGTTGTCCACCACAAAGGCGCACATCCGTCCGTCCGGCGAAAAGGTCGGGATCATCACCTTTGCGCCGGCTTCGTGTAGCGGCTGCACCCTGTTCCGGCGCACGTCGTACACATACACATCCGCCTTGCAGGAACGGCGGTAGATCGCTTCCTTCGCACGCCAAATCAAAATCCGGTGACCCGTCGGACTGATTTCATAACCCTCAAAATCCTCAAACGTACATTCCCGCGCCCGGTGCACGTCAAACAGCGTATCCACCGGCATCCCGGTACGGTAGGCATATTTGACAACCAGGGTATGTTCGTCGTTCATGGCTGTATAGTGTTCGCCGTCCGGCGTCGAACGCAAGTCGTCCGCAGCCGTCTCCTGACGGAATTTGCCGTCTATAAACTCTTTCAATTCCACTCGCCGGCTGCCCTGCTGCGCATAAATGCTCCCGGCAATCAAAAGCGACAACATAAAGTTGATTCTTTTACCCATAGTCTATTTTTTGATTCAATCATCTGTTTTCTTTGCCATTTTCCGAGCAAAGATAAAAAAATAGTTTTATGGGAACCCCTAAACACCCCCAAACGCTACGCTGAGAAAAAAAAGGTCCGCGAATGGACGCGAATATTCGCGAATGATTTTACTCGACCTAAAGGTCGGAAGACTCACGAATCATCCGGCGATTATTTTGATCGTTAAGCCTTTTAAGTCTTTTAGGCCTTTTAGGTCTTTTAGGCCTCGGCGGAACCGAACTCAGTAGAACCGAACTTCGCAGAACCGATCATGCACGGTGAGGGCTACCGCCCTCTTCACTCCGGCTCCGCGGGGCTTTAGCCCAATTACCCCCTTTTTGCCGTTTGCTTTAGCTGACGGGGGCGGGGGCAGGCAACGGCAATGGGGGGTGCATTGGGCTGGCCCTGCAAGCGACAGCATATTGGTTTTGGGAAAAAAAGCCCCGCCCGTGAAGGAGCGGGGCCATGGTTGTCAAACCAAACAAACGAACGCTAACCGGTAATCCGAAGCGCCGTATTTTTGATTTCTCCGCTTAATTGCATTAAGGCAGAAGATAAACAGTTTAATTCGTCGGCGGAAAAGGTGGCAACTTTTCCATTTACCAGATTGCCTTTGATACGGTTGTTTAGCCACTGCCGGCTTTTGCCGAAAAACCGTTGAGCAATATAGGACATGGAAACGTATTTTGATACGTTTTCAAGTTCAATTTTTAAATTCACTTCCCTGATAAGCGTATCTGCTTCACTTATTTTCTTATCAAGAGAGGCAAGAAACGTTTCCTGAACAGCCGCTTTTTCCGAATCGGACAATGCGCAAAATTCTTTACCTATAAGCGTTTCTATCTTCTTTTTTCTTGAGTCGGATGCTTGATGGTATTCCGCCATCATTTGATTGATATTCATTTTCTTGTTTTTTGTGGACTCCCCCCCTTTTTGAGGGAGGCCCGGTTAATTACTCATTTAACTTTTTAATCAACTTTGAAAGATCATCTAAATAAAAGTCGATTCTCTTTTGTTTTACCTTTTCATCCAATCGGATTATCGAACTAATCTTTAAATAATCGTTCATTTCTTTTTTCAGCCTTTCAATTTCCTTTTTAACTTCATCTTTACCGTTCATCATTAATTTATTTGGTTTGACGATACAAATATAAGATACATTAGTATATCTCGCAACTCCGGCGATTATTTTCGCCGGATCATGAATTGTTATACTTTGTGCGGCATGGTTTTGGGCATTCAGGGAATGGAGCGGAGGTTTTAAAGGCTTTAAGCCTTTTAGGTCTCTTAGGCCTTTTAAGCCTCGGTGGAACCGAACTACACAGAACCGGTCATGCACAAAACCATACCGTGCACAGTATAAATGTTACACGCGCAGGCGGGAAACACTCCTTTCCTCCCACGCC
>JAISOP010000253.1 GCA_031275525.1 Tannerella sp. | reverse complement strand
GGTCGGCGAACAGACCGCGACCGTGAACGTCATACTGAGTGAATACATCGGTATGATAGACGAGATTGTCGTCACGGCACTCGGCTTGCAGCGCGAGAAAAAGGCGCTGGGCTATGCCGTGCAGGACGTGAAGGGCGAAGCTATTGCGCAGAGCAGGGAATTGGACATGGTCAACGCTTTGAACGGACGTGTCTCGGGCGTGCATATCACACGTGGCGGCGGCGGTCTTGACGGCGGCGGATCGCGTATCGTGATCCGCGGGGAAAACTCCATGTCTGGCAACAATACGCCCCTGTTCGTTATCGACGGCGTACCGGGCAATGCCGGCGACGTGGCTTCGGACGATGTCGAAAGCATCTCCGTACTGAAGGGACCGGCGGCTTCGGCCCTGTACGGTTCGCGCGCACTGGCCGGCGTAGTGCTGATTACTACCAAATCCGGCAAACAGGATACGGGATTGCACGTAGAAGTCAATTCAAATGCCATGTGGCAAAATCCGCTGGTCTTACCGGAATACCAGTCCGACTACGGACAGGGGCAGGGCGGCAAGTACGAGTTTAACAATTCACAGGCCTGGGGTGAGAATCTCAACGGCACCGGACATGACAATATCATCCGGGATTTCTACAACACGGGGTATATCCTGACCAATAATGCCTCCGTCTCCAAAACGACCGACAAGAATAATATCCGCCTGTCGTATACGAACATCACCCAGAAAGGTATCATACCGAACACCGACTTGACGAACAACCGTTTCGATCTGTTCACTTCCTGGGAATTATTCCATAATTTCAAAGTGAATGCGAACGTGAAATTCATCCGTAAAAATTCAAATAACGACCAGGATCCCAACCCTTACCAGTGGCCGGCCAGTGTAGACCTGAACGACCTGAAGGACTATTGGGAGATACCCGGGGAGAAGCAGAAAATCTTCCGTTACGAGAATGACAACCCCTATTTTGCCTTATACGAAAACCCGCATCCGTGGGAAAACGAACGCTGGTTTACGAACGTGTCGGCAGATTACGCTTTTCTGGAGCATTTCACGGCCATGGCACGCATGAGCTACATTTCCGAATCCGGCCAGGACGAATGGTTCGTAAGCCCTGCGTCGGAAGGTTTCGACAACAGTCATTCACGGAAGGACGGCGGCTATTCCACCCGGATGAAACGGGGTAAGGAGATAAACGCCGACTTCCTGCTTTCGTACGAAAACCGGTTTGCAGGCGACAATCTGTTCCTAAAAGCTTCCTTCGGCGGTAATCATGCCTATACGTCGTGGAACAACGAAATATACGGGAAAACCTACCAGCTGCTCTCCGGCGTGCCGGTGTATACGCTCGGGAACTATCAGACCTATCCCCGTGTGACCAGCAACTACGGCCCGGACAAGATTATTAACTCGCTGTATGCTTTCGTCAATCTGGGATACCGGAACATGCTGTATTTAGACATTACCGGCCGCAACGACTGGTCGTCCGCACTGCCGAGAAATAACAATTCCTACTTTTACCCGTCGGTATCGCTGAGCGGGATTCTGACGGAAATGTTCAGCCTGCCCCGGGTAATCTCCTTCTGGAAGGTACGTACCGGCTACGCCAGCGTCGGTAACGATACATACGCGGGGCAGTTGCAGCCCGATTTCTATTTCACCGAAGGGACGGGTGGCATTGCGGGTATCGCGGAAGGCAGTATCAAACGTGAATACAACCTGAAACCGGAACTGGCTTCTTCCTTTGAAATCGGTACCGACTTACGCCTGTTCAACAACCGGCTGGAACTGGATGTAAACTATTACAGCACCGTTACCCGCAACCAGATATGGAACGTACAGGTATCCAACATATCGGGATACAGCTATGCCATGAAGAACGCCGGCAAGGTGAGCAGTCACGGGCTGGAAGTCAGTCTGAGCGGCGAGCCTGTCAAGACGAAAGATTTCAGCTGGCGCACGGGTATCAACTGGTCGTTCGACCGTTCGTATATTGATGAACTCGACCCTGCGAATCCGGACCTGGTCTATACCGTCAAAATCGCCGAAGGGATGTATACGCATGACAAAGTGGGCGAACGCCGCGGTGCGCTCTACTCGCGGTATGCGAAAAAGTTTGTCTATGACCCCGCCGTTCATTCGCCCGACCTGGCGGCTTACGACGGCGCTATTCTGCACGACCAGGCCAAGAAAATTCAACGCTCGGAGGAACTGGCCGTGCTGGGTAATTACAATCCGGACTGGATCGGGTCATGGCACACCGACTTCCGGTGGAAAGGATTCACGTTCTCGGCGCTCCTGACCTGTAACTACGGAAACGATTTCTTCGCCAGCTTCGAAAAGGCGTACTATCGCTACGGATACGCACCGCAGACAGGCATTGACCGCAACAACGGCGGCGTCTTGCCGGTAAATGAGTTGTGGGACGACCCGGACAGAGGTATTCATCCCTTCGGGCCGGGCGACGAAATAGAGGCCGAAACATACTACAAGGAACATATCGGCGACGGTGAAAACAATGACTACTGGATACGCGACGGCTCTTTCGTCAAACTCAAAGAGGCCGGCCTTACCTACGATTTCCCGAAAACACTGTTAAACCGCAGCTTCATCAAAGGACTTTCCGTTTCACTGATCGGACGCGACCTGGCCGTATGGAGCAAAGTGAAATGGGTAGACCCGGAAATCTACGGTTACGACGACGAAAATAAAGGTATCAAAGTGCCCGGCGCATCCAAGACCGGAGGTATTCCCAGTACGCGCAACGTCGGCTTTTCCGTCAAACTTCAATTTTAATCATGTCGAATCCTCAAAAACAAATTTATTATGTACAGGATCTGTTTTATCATTAGTATATGTCTGAGCGTCCTGCTCGCAGGGTGCGACACGTGGTCGGACGATTTCAACGACAACAAAAACATTCCGAAGGTGCTTTCCAACGATCCTTCGTCATTCATGGGCGCCGTCCTGAACGGTCCCTTCCGCGACAATTCCGAATGGGTTGCTCTGCAGAGCGTACAGCCGGTGGTTGGTACTATCGGGCGGACACGTTCCCTGAGCCAGGGCGGACGCCACCGTGCATGGCACGACTTCGACGGAAGGGTCTGGCCTGTATGCTATCCTACGCTCCCCAACGTGAAGAACGTGCGTAACGCAGCCATTGCCTCCGGACAATCGCAGTATATCGCCGTGGCCGACATCTGGGAGTCGTGGATCATGTTCACACTGACAACTTTTTACGGTGATCTTCCTTACTTCGCAGCCGTCGAGGATACGCTGGTCTTCACGGTGGACTACGACCGGCAGGCAGAAATCTATCCGGCTATTCTGGAGAAGCTCCGGAATGCAAGTGAAATGATTGGCGCCAATCCGGTCGACATTGACGCCAATTCGGACTACCTCTACGCCGGCGACATCCGCAAGTGGCGGAAGTTTGCCAACACGCTCCGCGTGCGGATGTGCATGCACATGTACAACGCCGCTCCCGAGCAGGCGAAAAGTATCCTGAACGAAATGCTGGCCGACCCGCAACGTTTCCCCGTCTTCGAGTCGAACGACGACAACTGCGCGATGCACTACGACGGCAGTAGCGAGGACCGCAGCTCGGAATTTTATCGCAGTTCGTCTACGTGGTCGGAAAACTGCTTGGTGAGCAACGTGCTGATCGAGCGGCTGATTTCGCTCAAAGATCCCCGTTTGCCCCTCTACGCTTACCCGGTGAAGCAGGTGCATACGGAGGATAATTACATCCGGCCGAGCAATCCCGGCCCGGTAAAATATCTGGGTCATATCTACGGCCTCACGGTCAGCGATGCGGACGCAACGGCCTGGAACGGCGGACTGGAATACGGTTCGGCGGTAGGCCCCTGGTTCCGCCATCTGGACGCCGACGGTAACCGGACGGAAGAGACTAAAAAGACGCCGCTCTTCTTGGTCACTTACCCTGAGTTGTCCTTCCTCCTGGCCGAAGCCGCTCAGCGCGGCATCATCGCAGGCGATGCGAAGGCTTATTACGAGACCGGCGTGAAAGCGGCCTTTGAGCAGTACGGCGCAACGTTTTCCGGCGAAGGGTATGCCGGCGCATACGCCGACCTGGGATTAAGCTCGGAGATTGAATACCTGCAGCAGCCGCAAGTGAACTGGGACGGCGGACGCGACAAGCTGACGCTGATCGCCGAGCAGAAATGGATTGCTCTTTTCAACGTGCCTTTTGAGAATTATTTCGACCACCGCCGTACGATGCTTCCCCTGTTGAGTTGCTCGAACCTGGCGGCTACTTATAACGACGGCAGCGGCACCAGGTTTCCCGCCCGCGCCGACTATCCCGCCTCCGAAGAGCAGAGCAACGCCGACGGCTGGGCAAAAGCGCGTGCCACCGGTTTTGACATTCCCATCACCGGCGACAACAACCGTACGCTGGCCAAGATGTGGCTGATCAACAACCCGGCCAGCCCCGACCTCCAGATGCCCGTATTCCGGGAACCTCTCCGGGCGCAGGGCGAATATCCCGGAGACGATAATTTCAACGCCTGGTATCAGGCACACTGGAAGGAGTTGTACTGGTGGGAGTACGAATAAGGTTGAGTTTCCGGAAGGAGGCTGTATAGAAAGCCTCGGACCGTCAAGTAAACGAAGGGAAATGAGGCAGAGGTTCGTCACCGGCGAAGGTGAAACCTGAAGCAATCCGGGATCGCATGGCGTGCAAACCCGGATTGCTTTATTTTGTAAATACAGAGCCTTGCAAAGGATGACGGACACACTCACCCGGACGGGATCAGTGTTTCAAAGGCGACATACGACCGCCGTTCTTTTTACGGAAGGGATCGCCGGTCTGTCGGTTTACAGAATTCTTTCAAAACAGGGAAGCCGGTCGACCGGTACATCTATTTCGATCGTTTCCGGGCCTTTGTGGCGCTTTCCGAGATCGTCTTTCCAGATACCTTCCGGAATACGAACCCGACGCCTGTTTCCTTTCTCAACCATCGGTGCGACCATGTATTTTTCACCGAGCATAAACTGGTCCTTACAATCAACAAAGCCCTGATGGGGGAAGGCATACTCCATGTGGCGCACGACAGGTTCGCCGGTTTGGGCCGACTGTCTGGCCAGTCCGAGGATGTAGTCGCCCATTGATTCGTGCAGTCCGGCATATTTGCGGCAGATGTTCAGGTTTTCTTCATTCAGGATACGCCACGGCGCCACGGAAAACTGCATCATCGGCATCAATGCGTGCACCTGGCAGGAGCGGACAATCAGTTCCTGATCCAGGCGGGTCTGATCGACTCCCCGGAAGGAGGCGAACTGCCCGCCCCCGATCATATCCGGACAGGTATATGCGTATCCCAGCAGTCCGGCCGACAACATTTCCGGGATAAGCGATTGAACGGCTTTCCAGGAACAGTTCTTGTCTCCCAGCCGCTGGACCAGCGCTTCGCCGCCCATTTTCCAGCACGCGCGGTATTCGTTGAACGGAAAGTCACGTCCGAGTTTCGCCCAGTATTCGCACATATCCGTAGCGCCGGCATTCCGGTCGAAGTATTCCAGATCGGGACGGGTATAATGCGAAATATCCCCGGCGTCGAATTTAAATCCATCGACACCGTATTCTTCCTGTACTCTGCGCAGTTCGCCTTTGAAACGGTCTGCCGCATCGGGATTACTCATATCGTAGCAGGCGCTGTAACCGTTCCACCAGGGAATGATGGCAGGCGTGTTTGTCCCTTTGCGCTTAATCAGGAATCCGTTCCGTTGCAGTTCCCGGAATTCGGGGCTGTCCGGGCTTACAAACGGACAAACCCAAAGCATTATTTTGAATCCCCGGTCGTGCAGTTTTTGTATCATCCCCCGGGGATCCGGGAAACGTTCCGGTTTAAATTCAAAATTGCCGTAATATTTCTGCCAGTTGTCATCCACCATAAATACCCCGACAGGGAAACCGTGCCGGACGATATTGTCCGCATACCGGAGAATATCTTCCTGATTCTGGTTATACATCAGTTCGATCCATGTATTGTACTGCGGCTGGGAGAAAAACAGGGGGGCGGGTAAATCACCGGACGGCGGGAAATGTTTTCTCATGGCATCCATGTAAGCATCCTTCAGTGTATTTCCGGACTGCACCGGTTCCGGTTTTTCGTATTCCGAACAGAGTATGAGTTTATTATTTTCCATTTGAAAGGAAAAAGGCC
>JAISOP010000239.1 GCA_031275525.1 Tannerella sp. | reverse complement strand
GCGGCATTAGCGTGGTTCTTGCAGGTGAACCCGTTTTTGCCGGAAAACTGGTTTTTGTGCAGTCGAACTCCGGTAGAAATGAGTTTACGCCGGTTCGTGCCGGTGATCCGGACTTCAATTTGCAAAAGCCCTTTTTGTGTGTCGTTGTTCGCCTCTTTTTTCCGGTCGAATACGTATCTTAATTGAATGTTATCCATATAATTAAGCTGTTTTCCGACAAAGGTATGAAATTTCGCACTTTGGGCCGATCCGGTGCGAAAAAAATGCGATTTCTGCGAAAAATGTCACTTTTTGCACAGCGTGAAAATGGACAAAACCCTGTGATAATGAAGAAAGCCGCTGATATGGCGGCTTTTATTCGTAGTCTCGCCGGGAATCGAACCCGGATCTAAAGTTTAGGAAACTTCCATTCTATCCATTGAACTACAAGACCTCGTTTGAGATGCACAAAAGTAGTATCTTTTTTATACACGGACAAATCCCTTCTCAGTCGAAAAGGCTTTGTAAAACTGCAAGCGATTTGATTTCAGGAAAATCAGACAGGTGTAATTGATAATATTCCAGGATGCGGCCAATGATACGCGACCGTTCGTGACGCGAGAAGGCATACACGGCCATGTTAGCGTAATTCATCCGGAGCAGCCGGTAGAAGATGAGACTTTCCGCTTCGTCCAAATAATGGCGGTGTTCAGGTTGCAGGCCGGTAAATAAGCCGTTCATCAGGTCGAAATAGTGTCCCGGCCGGTAGGATTCCACGTTCGGATACACGCCAAGGTATCGCACCAGATGAATCAGAAACACTAAATGGAAATTGGCGACGCCCTGGTCCGACAGTTCCAGCCAGCGAACGGATTCATACAAGTATTCGAACAGCCGGGCATCCGGTTCTTTCGTGTGCACGGCCCGGAAAAGAATCTCGGCCAGGAAAAGCGCGACGGTGTTTTTCACCGGGTGTGTCGGGATATGGGTTTGCAGATAGCAGGCCCTCATCTCCCGAATACGCTGGATGTCTCTTGTATTCAAATGTTCTACCTCCATTTCCACCGCCGATAACGGCAAAAAAAGCGCCTGCGGGATCATTGTTTTTCGTCCCCGCTTGCGCGTGACCAGATAAGCGATACGCCCGAAGGATTCCGTATATACATGGACAATGGAATACCTGTCGTTATAGGGAAAGGCATGCAGCACGATTCCGCGCGTTTTACTCAACATATTTTCCGCTCTTCAACCCAAAGCAGTGGTTAGCGGTTAGTGAAAGGCGGACTGGGTTTCGCGGGCTTCGGCCCCGTTCTTCTTCTTACCTTAGTTGAAGCCGACGGAAGCCGGACACTGCCCCCCTCCCCTATTTACCGCCGTTTCCTTTCCCCACTAACCACTAACCACTAACCGTTAACCACTAATCACCTTTCTGCTAACGGCATATAAGGAAATACTTCCGGGAGAATATTCTTGTAGGCCGGGCGGATGATACGCTTGCCGGCGAAGTTCAATTCCTCGTTACGGTGAGCGGTCCAGCCTACGATGCGCGCCATGGCAAACAGCGGCGTGTATATCTCTACGGGCAGGCCTATCAGCTCGTACACAAAGCCGGAATAGAAATCGACGTTGCTCGACACCTGTTTGCCGTTGTTTTTGATGCGCGCAAAAACATCCACGGCACGTGCTTCGAGCAGTTCGAGAAACTCGAATTCGGCCAGTCGGCCTTTTTCCTGCGCCAAATCCCTGGCCAGTTCGCGCAGCAGTAGGGCGCGCGGGTCGGAAATGGTGTACACCGCATGACCGATGCCGTAGATCAGTCCGGTCCGGTTGTAAGCCTCCCGGTTCAGGATACGGGTCAGGTAGGCATCAATTTCTTCCACCTTTTTCCAGTCCTCAATATTTTCCTTCAGATGATTAAACATATCGACCACCTGGATGTTCGCCCCGCCGTGGAGCGGCCCCTTGAGCGAACCGATGCCGGCGGCGATGGAGGAATAGATGTCCGTTTGGGTGGACGAAGTCACACGCACGGTAAAGGTGGAATTGTTACCGCCGCCGTGTTCGGCTTGCAGAATCAGCAGCAGGTCGAGCGTGCGAGCTTCGAGTTCCGTATAGTTCCGTTTCAGCATGTAGAGGAAATTCTCCGCAAATGCCAGGTCGGGATTCGGGTGGCGGATATGTAGCGAACGTCCCTTGTCATGATGACGCAACACATTGTAGGCATAGGCAATGATGGTCGGGAAACGTGAAATCAGTTCGATGGACTGCTGCATGACGTTCTCGCGCGAGAGGTTGTCGGGATTCTCGTCGAACGTGTACATCTCGAGCACGCTACGCGCCAGGATATTCATAATGTTACTGCCACGGAGCGACATGATGTTCATGGTCGTTTCGTGCTGCAGAGGCATGTTCTCGTACAGCAGTTTGCGAAACTCCTTCAGTTCGTCCCTGTCGGGCAGGTTACCGGAAAGCAGCAGGTAGGCCACTTCTTCAAAACCATACCGTTTTTCCTTCATAACGGCATGGACAAGGTCTTCGATGTCGTATCCGCGGTAAAACAATTTCCCCGGGATCGGTTTCAGTTTTCCCCCTTCCGTGCGCTCATAGCCCACGACGTTTCCTATTTTCGTCAGTCCGACGAGCACGCCGGAACCGTCTTCGTTGCGCAGGCCGCGCTTGACGCCGTATTGTTTGAACAGCGAGTTGTCAATTTTTGACGATGACTTGACCGTATCGGCCAGTTTACAGGTTAAATACTTCTTGATCATAATTCTTTACACTTTAAACATTCTACATTTCTATCTACTAACGATCCACTCCATGGATGATCCTCCGGATGATTTCGTCTCCGAAGGCGGAGGTAGTCAAGGCCTGCCCCTGCGGCATGAAACGCGCCAGGTCAGCGGTTGCCCGGCCGAGGGAGAAGCAGTTTTCCATTGCGCCGGTAATCAGCCGGGCAGCCTCCGTCCAGCCGAGGTATTCCAGCATCATCGCAGCCGAGAGCAGGAGTGACGAGGGATTGGCCGTGCCGGCGCCGGCAATGTCGGGCGCCGTGCCGTGCGTGGCTTCGAAGACGGCATGTCCCGTGAGGTAATTGATATTGGCCCCGGGCGCGATACCGATGCCTCCCACCATGGCGGCCAGTTGGTCGGAGATATAGTCGCCGTTGAGGTTCAGCGTGGCAATCACGGAATAGGCTTCCGGCTTGAGCAGCGTGTTTTGCAGGAAAGCGTCGGCGATCACGTCGTTGACCACGATGCCGCTCCCGGCAAACTCCCGTTCGGCCACTTCATAGCCCCACTGCCGGAAACCGCCTTCGGTATATTTCATGATATTGCCCTTATGTACCAGCGTCACGCCGGGCAAACGATGATGCAGGGCATACCGGATAGCGGCGCGTACCAGGCGTTCGGTACCCTCGACCGACACCGGCTTCACGCCATACGACGAGGTCTCCGGGAAACGGATCTTCCTCACGCCCATCTCCTCCCTCAGGAACCGCCCGAACCGGGCTGCTTCGGGCGTACCCTGCCGCCATTCGATGCCGGCATAAATATCTTCCGTATTTTCGCGGAAGACAGTCATGTTCACCTTCCACGGCTCTTTCAGCGGCGACTCCACGCCCTTGAACCAGCGCACCGGACGCACGCAGGCATAGAGGTCGAGCGTCTGCCGCAGCGCGACGTTCAACGAACGGATACCGCCGCCCACGGGGGTGGTCAGCGGCCCCTTGATACCAATCAGGCTGTCGCGGAAGGCATCCAGCGTTTCGTCGGGCAGCCACGAACCGTTCCGGTTGAAGGAACGCTCGCCCGCCGGCGCTTCCTGCCAGCTGATCCGCCGGCTGTCGCCGTAGGCCTGCTGCAAGGCCGCGTCCACCACGTTCCGGCAGACCGGCATGATTTCCACGCCTACCCCGTCGCCCGTGATAAAGGGTACCGTCACACAGTCAGGTACCTGTAATTCTCCATTATGAATTTTCAATTTGCCCATTGCTCATTTTTGTTTGGTGATAAAAAACGGATGATAAGTTTCGATTCCGGAAAGTCTCCTTCCTGCCCTCAAAACAGTTTCATTCCCCATGCTCCATTCATGTCTGTTCCGCATCATTTGGCTGCATTATAATTCAAGGCCGAACCGGCGCGGAACCATTCGATCTGTATTGGGTTGAAGGTATGATTCGCCGGGAAAGCCTCCACCGTGCCGTCGCAGTGTTTCAGTTCCACCGTCAGGGGGCGGCCGGGGGCCAGGGCGGTCAGGCCTTTCAAACTCAGGCGGTCGTCTTCGCGGATACGGTCATAGTCTTCCGGCCGGGCAAAGGTCAGCGCCAACATACCCTGTTTCTTCAGGTTCGTTTCGTGGATACGGGCAAACGACTTGGCCAGTACCACCCGGACATTGAGGAAACGCGGTTCCATCGCCGCATGTTCACGCGAGGACCCTTCGCCGTAATTGTCTTCTGCCACGACGACGGAAGCCATACCCGCCGCTTTGTAGGCCCCGGCCACGGCCGATAGGCTGCCGTATGCGCCGGTGAGTTGATTCTTCACCTCATTGGTTTTTCCGTTGAATGCGTTAACGGCGCCCATCAGCAAGTTGGCCGAAATATTCTCCAGATGCCCGCGGTAGCGCAGCCAGGGGCCGGCCATGGAGATATGGTCGGTGGTACATTTGCCCTGCGCCTTGAGGAGCAGCGGCAGGTCAAGCAAGTCGCAGCCATCCCAGGGGGCAAAGGGCGCCAGACGCTGGAGGCGTTCGGAGTCCGGGGCGATGTGAATCTCTGCCGTGCTGTAGCCGGGTGCGACATAGCCGCGGTCTTCGACGGCAAAACCCTTGGCCGGGAGCGTATCGCCGGTCGGCGGTTCCAGCTTCACCTCCTCGCCGTCGGCGCCGGTCAAGGTATCCGTCAGCGGGTTGAAGCACAAGTCTCCGGCGATGGCGAACGCCAGCGTCAGTTCCGGCGATGCCACAAAGGCATGGGTATTGGGATTGCCGTCGGCACGTTTGGCAAAGTTGCGGTTGAAGGAGGTGACGATGGAATTAGGACGCGCAGGGTCGTCGATCTCACGCTTCCATTGACCGATACAGGGGCCGCAGGCGTTGGCCATGACCACGCCGCCGATGGCCTCGAAGAGCGGGATGAGGCCGTCGCGCTCCGCCGTGTAGCGGATTTGTTCGGAACCGGGATTGACAATCAACGGAGCGGCAACCTTCAATTTCCTGTCCACCGCCTGGCGCGCCAGCGAAGCGGCACGGCTCATATCCTGGTAGGACGAGTTCGTACACGAGCCGATCAGTCCCACTTCCATCCGCCGCGGATAGCCGTTTTGCTTCACCTTGCCGGCAAAGGCCGAGAGCGGCGTGGCGGCGTCGGGCGTGAACGGGCCGTTCAGGTAAGGTTCCAGTTCGCAGAGATCCATTTCGACGACCCGGTCGTAATACCCTTCGGGATGCTCCCACACCTCGGGGTCGGCCTGCAAGTCGGCCTGCACGGCATCGGCCAGCGCTGCCGCCTTTGCGCGTCCGGTAGCCGCCAGGTAGCGTTTCATTTCCTCATCATAGGGAAAGAGGGACGTGGTGGCTCCCGTCTCGGCGCCCATGTTGCAGATAGTCGCCTTACCGGTAGCCGAAAGCGTGGCAGCGCCCGGCCCGAAATATTCAATCACGGCATTCGTGGCGCCCCTGACCGTCAGGATACCGGCCAGCCGGAGGATGACATCCTTCGGCGACGCCCAGCCGGAAAGCCGGCCGGTGAGCCTCACACCGATCAGGCGCGGCATTTTCAGTTCCCACTCCATACCCGTCATCACATCGACCGCATCCGCTCCGCCCACGCCAATGGCCATCATACCCAGGCCTCCGGCATTAGGCGTATGCGAATCGGTGCCCACCATCATTCCGCCGGGAAAGGCGTAGTTTTCCAATACCACCTGGTGAATGATGCCGGCGCCGGGACGCCAAAAACCGATACCGTATTTACTGCAAACCTCGTGCAGGAAGTCATACACCTCCCGGTTGGTCACACGAGCCGTTTCCAGGTCTTCCGCCGCACCCCGGCAAGCCTGAATCAGGTGGTCACAATGCACCGTAGCCGGCACGGCCGATTCCCTCCGTCCGGCATTCATAAACTGCAAGAGCGCCATTTGCGCCGTCGCATCCTGCATGGCCACCCGGTCGGGACGGAAATCCGCATAATCCGTTCCCCGCTCGCAGGCCCGTTCCACCGGCTGGTGGAAAAGGTGTGCATAAAGGATTTTCTCCGCCAGGGTCAACGGACGTCCCAGCAACTTCCGCGTATGTATCACGGAAGGACTCAGCCGGTCATAACACCGGGTAATCAAATCAAGATAGCTGTTCATCATATTTTTTTATAGAAACAATTACATCCCGGAAAATGTTCGGGAAAAATTTAGTCCGCGAATGTACGCAAATATACGCGAATCGTTCGCGTACCTTCGCGGACAGATTTCTTTTTCTTCTCAAGACGGCTGTTCATCATATATTTTTACAGAAGCAATTACTCTCCGGAAAATGTTCGGGAAAAAATCGG
>JAISOP010000182.1 GCA_031275525.1 Tannerella sp. | reverse complement strand
TAGGGCTTTTAGGCCCCCGGGAAGGGGACCCCGGGTCCTCCGGGAAGGGGACCCCGGGTCCTCCGGGAAGGGAAGGCTGTCTTCCCCGGGAAGGGAAGGCTGTCTTCCCCGGGAAGGGAAGGTTGTGTTCCCCGGGAAGGGAAGGCCGGGTTCCCCGGGAAGGGAAGGTTGTGTTCCCCGGGAAGGGAGCAGCGTGCTCCACAGGCGTTGACGGGTCACAGGCACAAATCCATGCCCGGGGAGTCTAATACAGTCCTGATACAGATTGGTTGGAGGAAGAAAAAGTCAAAACACATACACCCATCCCATCCCGACACTTGCCGGAGTGACGGCAGGCATGAACGCCATCCGTCCGTCGCTGCCGGGGATGCCCAGCAGCCGGTGCCACACGGGTAGCAGCAGGTAAGCGGCTTCCACGCATAAGATGCTGATACCCGCGCCCGTCACCACATCGCTCACCCAGTGTCGCCGGTTGATGACGCGCAGGATACCGGTTGCCGTCGCCACGCTATATCCCCCGATGCCAATCCACGGAGACACGTCCCTGTATTCCCTGTACAGCAGGTGGGCGCCCGTAAAGGCCGTGGCCGTATGTCCCGAAGGAAATGAATTGTCGGCCTGCTTCAGCGGACGCCACACGGGTATCCCCGTTTTCATCGCGCCGACCACCGCGCCCGTAAGCAAATAGGAGGTAGCCGTAAGCAAGGTCCGGTCTCTTAAATTGTGCCTGGGCGTAATACCCGGTACAAAGTCCAGTCCGAAGACCGCGATGGCCGGCAGGTATTGTACATAGTCGTCTGCCGGGTAATGGCGGCGGATGTTTTTGTCCACCCGGCCTGCCACGTATTTGTCGAAGCGGCGCACCGGCGTTTCATTAAACCGTGCAACCACGCCGTAAGTGACGCAGACTGCCGGAATCGCCCATTTCGCATACGAAATACGCGTGCATACCGTATCGGCGGACAAGGCCTTTGGCCCGGGCGCCTTTTCCCCTCCCCAGGCCATCGCCGGGAAGAGAAGGCCTGCCATCAGCGCCGCGACCGTTTTCTTCAAATTGCGTTTGTATATCGGCATATCTTCCGTCATCCGTGAAATGGCCGTGCCGGCCTGTTGTTTTTCACCTTGTCCGCCAATTTTTCGAGCATGTCCCGCGTCATAGCGTCCAGGTCGTATTGCGGATGCCAGTCCCATTCTTCGCGGGCGCAGCTGTCGTCCAGCGAATCGGGCCACGACTCGGCAATGGCCTGCCGCAAGGGGTCCACCCGGTATTCCATCGTGAAATCGGGGACGTATTTCCGGATTTGCCGGCAGAGGATCTCCGGGTCAAAACTCATCGCCGTCACGTTAAACGCATTCCGGTGTTGGAGTCGCGAAGGGTCGGCTTCCATGATTTGGATGGCCGCATGGAGCGCATCCGGCATGTACATCATATCCATAAACGTACCTGCTGCTATGGGACAGGCGAAATGCCTGTCCCCGACGGCCGAGTAGAAAATCTCTACGGCATAGTCGGTCGTACCGCCGCCCGGCGGCGCTACGTGCGAAATCAGCCCGGGAAAACGTACCGAACGGGTATCTACGCCAAAACGACGGAAATAGTAGTCGCTCAGCAACTCGCCCGTTACCTTCGTCACGCCATACATTGTGCGCGGATTGCGTACCGTGTCCTGTGGCGTCTGTTGTTTGGGCGCATCGTTACCGAAAACGCCGATTGAACTGGGAGTAAACACCATGCAGCGCTTCTCGCGGGCTACTTCAAGCACGTTGAATAAACCGTCCGTACCGACTTTCCAGGCCTGTTGCGGTCGGGCTTCGGCGACAGCCGACAACAGCGCCGCCAGGTTATAGATCGTATCAATACGGTAACACGACACCGTTTCCGCAATTTGCCGTTCATTCGTGATGTCCACGATGGCCGAAGGCCCCGACGCCGCCAGATCACCTTCCGGCTCCGCGCCGGGAATGTAACCCGCCACAATCTGCCCTTCGGGGTAATGCCGCCTCAATTCCATTGTCAACTCCGAACCAATCTGGCCCGTCGAACCGATCACTAATATATTTTTCATATCCTCATTTCCTGTTTCACCGGATACATATCCGACGCGCAAAATTACACATAAATTTTATGGGAACCTCTGAAAACCCCCAAACGCTCCGCTACGATCCGCAGAAAAAAAAGTGGTCCGCGAATGAACGCGAATATCCGCGAATCATTTATTCGCGTTCATTCGCGGACCAATTTTTCTTTTCAGCGTAGCGTAGCGTTGGAGGGGGTTAGAGGTTCCCTTATATCATGAATGGAGGGATCTCCGGGACAACCAGACTCGTGTGTGCGTTCTTGTATAGCCGTTTTCTCCCAAAAATCCGTACCTTTGTCCTTCGGAAATCATTTAACTGATTAAATGTAATGGAAGCAACAAGATTGAATAAAATAGGGCGACTGCTACAAAAGGAACTGGGCGACCTTTTCCAGAAACAGACCAAAAACATGCGAGGTACGCTGGTATCGGTCAGCGCCGTACGCGTCAGCGCCGACCTGAGTGTGGCAAAAGTGTACCTCAGTATCTTCCCCCCGGAAAAAGGACAGGAACTGATGGAATCCATCGCGCACAATAACCGAACGATTCGCTATGACCTGGGACAGCGTGTACGCATGCAACTGCGCAAAATCCCGGAACTGAGTTTCTTTCTTGACGACTCCCTGGACTACGTAGAGCATATTGACCAACTCCTGAAAAAATAACACCGCTTGAACCTGCCGCTTTACATCGCCTGGCGGTACCTCCTTGCCAAAAAATCACACAACGCCATCCATATCATTTCGATGATATCGGTGTGCGGCGTGATGGTTGCGACGATGGCGCTGGTATGCGTGATGTCGGTATTCAACGGATTCGAAGTGCTGGTAACGTCCATGTTCGGCAATTTCGACCCGGAACTGAAAATCACGCCCGTCACGGCCAAAGTGTTCGACCCCGAAGCCGAAGCCATGCAACAGGTGCGCCGGATGCCCGAAGTGGCCGTCTGCACGGAGGTGCTGCAAGATCACGTGCTGGTGCGCTACAGCGGACGGCAGGTCATTGCCGTGGCCAAGGGTGTAGCCCCTTCGTTCCGGAACCTGGTGCAGATCGATACGCTGCTCAAAGACGGGAAATTCCTGTTGCAGGAAGGCGAAACATCCTATTGCGTACTGGGAATCGGCCTGGCGTTGACGCTGGGCGTGAATGCCGGCTTTGTCGATCCGCTGGAAATCTACGCACCCATCCGCGACCGGAAAGTCGATCCGGCCAACCCGCTGCATTCCTGGCGCATGGAATATGCCTTCATTGGAGGCGTCTTCTGCGTCAACCAGCCGGAATATGACGAAAACTGTATGATATTG
>JAISOP010000134.1 GCA_031275525.1 Tannerella sp. | reverse complement strand
CCCGTTCTAACGAAAACGATTATCTTTGCGGCACTTTTTAAGTAGCGGCAATGATTGTTGCAAGAGATTTGAAATGTTATGCATTATGAGGCATCAATTTACTGAATATGATACGTGTGACCTGTCGAAGATAAACAGGGAAGTGTTGAAAGAATGGCAGGAAGGCGATATATTCCGCAAGAGCGTAGCCCTCCGCGAAGGCCGTCCTGCGTTCGTCTTTTACGAAGGCCCCCCGTCGGCCAACGGTATGCCGGGGATTCATCACGTGATTGCACGTACCATCAAGGACCTGTTCTGCCGCTACAGGACCATGAAGGGTTTCCGGGTCGAGCGCAAGGCCGGCTGGGACACGCACGGCCTGCCCGTGGAACTGGGGGTGGAAAAGGCCCTCGGCTTGACAAAGGATGACATCGGGAAGACGGTTTCGGTGGCCGACTACAACGCCGCCTGCCGCCGAGACGTGATGAAATATACCCGCGAATGGGAGGAACTGACGCAGCAAATGGGCTACTGGGTGGATATGGAACATCCTTACGTCACTTACGAAAGCCGTTACATCGAAACCCTCTGGTATCTGCTCAAGAAACTGTACGAAAAAGGATTACTCTACAAAGGATATACGATACAGCCCTATTCCCCGGCCGCGGGGACGGGGCTGAGTACGCACGAACTGAACCAGCCGGGCTGCTATCGCGACGTGAAGGATACGAGCGCGGTGGCCATGTTCAAAATCAGGCATCCGAAGCCGGAAATGGCCGCCCGGGGCGACGCTTATTTGATCGCCTGGACCACGACGCCCTGGACGCTCCCGTCCAACACGGCCCTCTGCGTCGGGCCGAACATCCGATACGTTGCCGTAGAAACCTGCAATCCCTATACGGGTAAGCCCCTCACGCTCGTCCTGGCCAAAGACCGGATAGCGGCTCACTTCAACCCGAAGGCCCAGGGACTGGCGCTGGAGGACTACCAACCGGGCGACAAACTGCTTCCCTACCAACTCGTCGATACGGAATACGCCGGCGCCGAGCTGGTCGGTATGGAATATGAGCAACTGATTCCCTGGTTCAATCCCGGCGAAGGCGCTTTCCGCGTCGTTTCCGGCGATTTTGTGACGACGGACGACGGCACGGGAATCGTGCACATTGCGCCCACGTTTGGCGCCGACGACGCGCGCGTGGCCAAAAGCTCCGGCGTACCGCCGCTGCAACTGCTCGACCGGCAGGGCAATCTTCGTCCGGCCGTCGATCTGAAAGGACGCTACTTCCGGCTGGAAGACCTGGATGAAGCCTGGGCCGCATCGAACGTCAACGCGGAACTTTACAGACCCTATGCCGGCCGTTTCGTCAAGAACGAATACGACGCCACGCTGACGGACAAAGACGCCACGCTGGACATAGACCTCTGCGTGATGCTGAAGCAGCAGGGGCGGGCCTTCAAAATAGAAAAGTACACGCACAGCTATCCGCACTGCTGGCGGACGGACAAGCCGGTATTGTATTACCCGCTGGATAGCTGGTTTATCCGGACAACGGCCTGCCGCGAACGGATGATGGCGCTGAACGATACCATCCGGTGGAAACCGCAAAGCACCGGTACCGGCCGTTTCGGTAAATGGCTGGAAAACCTCCAGGACTGGAACCTGAGCCGCAGCCGTTACTGGGGTACGCCGTTGCCCGTCTGGCGGACGGAAGACGGAACGGAAGAGCGCTGCATCGGTTCCGTGGAAGAACTTTACGGCGAAATAGAAAAGGCGGTGGCCGCCGGGTTCATGGAGAGCAACCCCTACGGGGAAAAAGGTTTCCAACCGGGCAACTATTCCGCCGAAAATTACCGGAAGATTGATTTGCACCGTCCCTATGTGGATGAAATTCTACTTGTCTCCGCCACCGGCCGTCCCATGAAGCGCGAAACAGACTTGATTGACGTCTGGTTTGATTCGGGTTCCATGCCTTATGCGCAGATACATTACCCGTTCAGCGAAAAAAGCCTGGATACGGGATTTCCGGCCGACTTTATCGCGGAAGGCGTTGACCAAACGCGCGGCTGGTTTTTCACCCTCCATGCCATTGCTGCTATGGCGTTCGATAGCGTCGCGTTCAGGACCGTCGTGTCCAACGGGCTGGCGCTGGACAAAAACGGCAACAAAATGTCCAAACGCCTGGGTAACGCCGTTGACCCGTTCGCGACCATCGAGCAGTATGGCTCGGACGCCCTGCGCTGGTACATGATTACCAACGCATCGCCGTGGGACAATATCAAGTTCGACGTCGAAGGCATCGAAGAAGCACGCCGCAAGTTCTTCGGTACATTATATAATACGTATTCTTTCTTCGCGCTCTATGCCAATGTGGACGGGTTTACCGGCCGGGAAGCGGAAGTGGCGCCGGAAGACCGTCCGGAGATTGACCGCTGGATCCGGTCCCTGCTTCATTCGCTGGTAAAAGACGTGGACGAATATTACGAAACTTACGAGCCGACCCGCGCCGGACGCGCCATCTCCGATTTCGTCAACGACCATCTGAGCAACTGGTATGTCCGCTTGAACCGCCGCCGTTTCTGGGGAGGAGGCATGACGCCCGACAAACTCTCCGCCTACCAGACGCTGTATGCCTGTCTGGAAACCGTCAGCAAGTTGATGGCGCCGATTGCGCCGTTCTACGCCGACCGGCTCTACCGGGACTTGACGCAGGCTTCGGGACGCGAACAGGCGGAATCCGTGCATCTGACCGACTTCCCCCTCTACCGGGCAGAGGCCGTTGATGTCCTGCTGGAGGAGCGGATGCAATTGGCGCAGGCCATCTCGTCCATGGTACTGGCGCTTCGCCGGAAAGTCGGTATCAAGGTGCGGCAGCCGCTGCAAACCGTCATGATTCCCGCCACAGACGCGCGCCAAAAGGAGCATATCGAGGCGGTAAAGGATTTGATATTGAATGAGGTGAACGTAAAATCCCTGCAATTTGCGGAAGATACGGCCGGTGTGCTGGTGAAAAAGATCAAACCCGACTTCAAGAAGTTAGGCCCCCGCTACGGAAAGATTATGAAGCCGCTGGCCGCGGCCATCCGGACGATGAGTCAGCAGGAAATCGCGGCCATTGAGAAAAACGGCGCCTTTTCGTTCCTGATCGACGGGCAGCAAGCGACGATTGAGTTGCCGGATGTGGAAATCATTTCCGAAGACATCCCCGGCTGGCTGGTGGCCAACGAAGGCGCGGTGACGATTGCGCTGGACGTCACAGTGACCGGCGAACTGGTCCGGGAAGGGCTGGCACGCGAACTGGTAAACCGCATCCAGCGCCTGCGCAAGAGTAACGGTTTCGAGATCACGGACAAAATCCGCCTCGTCATCCGTTCGTCCGAAGAGGTGAATGCGGCGCTGGAAACACACCGGGAGTACATCGCTAACCAGGTGCTGGCCATATCGGTTGAAGTGACCGATGATGAACTGCCGGACGGGGTGGTGTTCGACATGGATGAGTTCAATGTGTACGCAAAAATAGAGAAAGTAAGATAATATCCCGAATTTCGTCGTATCTTCGGGGCCGAAAATAGGAAGTATAATCTAAATAAGTTGAATCATGACAGAGAAAACAAAATATTCGGATGTGGAACTGGAAGAGTTCCGGGAAATCATTCTGGAAAAGTTGGATGTAGCAAAAAGGGATTATGATTTGTTGCGTGGCGGACTGAACAATTCGGACGGGAACGATGTGTCCGATACGTCACCCACGTTCAAGGTGCTGGAAGAAGGCGCCGCCACCCTGTCGAAGGAAGAGGCCGGCCGTCTGGCACAGCGCCAGATGAAGTTCATCCAGAGTTTGCAGGCTGCGCTCATCCGGATTGAAAACAAGACCTACGGCATCTGCCGCGAGACGGGGAAACTGATTTCCAAGGAGCGGCTGCGTGCAGTGCCTCATGCGACGCTGAGCATCGAAGCGAAACAGGGCAAGGTGAGATAAATCCGGTCAAAAAGCAGAAACATCATGCAATCAAGACACAAAAAAGCATGGGGAGCGGCGGCCATCGTCGCCCTGCTCCTCATCCTTGACCAGGCGCTGAAGATTTGGGTGAAAACGCACATGCAACTGCATGAAAGCATCCATATCTCTTCCTGGTTTCAGATTTATTTTACGGAAAATCCCGGCATGGCGTTCGGAATGGAGTTGCTGGACAAGCGACTGTTGTCCGTATTCCGTATTGTGGCGGTGATAGCCATTGGATACTACACGGTGCGGCTCATCCGGCGGAATGTCGCGTTTGGTTACATTGCCTGTTTTTCCCTGATCTTCGTCGGAGCCATCGGAAACATCATCGACTGCGTATTTTACGGCGTGGTTTTCGACCACAGTCATGGGCAACTCGCCTCCTTCCTGCCCGAAGGCGGCGGCTATGCGCCCTACCTGTACGGAAAGGTCGTGGACATGCTCTATTTTCCCCTGATACAGACACATTATCCGGACTGGTTCCCGCTGTTTGGCGGAGAGGAGTTTATTTTCTTCCGTCCGATATTCAACCTTGCCGACTCGTCCATCTGCGTTGGCGCGGCCATCCTGCTGTTGTTTTACCGCCGCCAGCTTTCCGCCAGTTTTGCAAAATGAGGAGCGGCGAATGATTCTCCCGACTTTCTTTTACCGGTATCCCTGCACCCTCCTCCGGATAGGGAGGGTCTATTTGGTTGCAGCCGCTTTTGCCGCCTGTAGCCGGACGCCCGCGGGGATCATTCCCGAAAAAAAAATGCAGCAAGTGATGGTTGACGTGCAGCTGGCGGAGGCCATGATTCACATGGAGCCGAACCTCTATCCTACGCCTGCCGAACGGCGGGCGCTGTACCAAACCGTCTTCCGGAAACATCAACTGACGGAAGCCGAATACGACAGTTCCATGATTTGGTACGGGAAACACCTGGACCTGTACATGCGGATATATAACCTGGCGCTGGCGGACATCAAGGCGCAAATGGATGCCATCGGAGACATCAAGCCCGATATTGTCCCGACATCGAACGCCGATTCGCTGGACATCTGGATTTTCCGGAAATACTATGAGTTCTCGCCACTGCTGTCCAACCGGGTGATTTTTGACCTTCAGCCGGACGAGCCTTACTCGTCGGGGAGCGCCTTTGTGCTGGAGTGGCAGATGTGGGGCCTCACGCCGGAGATGAAGGCCTCTGTTGAGGTGCATCTCAGGGTGCGCCAGGGCGACACGATTCTTTCCGTAAAAAGCACGGCCGAACGGGACGGCCTGCATGAGATTTACTTGAAAACCCTTCCCACCAAACGGGTGAACCGGGTGTATGGATATATCCTTCTGAATACGGCGGATACGACTTTCCGCAAGATCTATCTGGATGATTTCAGTCTGATGAAATACCGCTACGGCTCGCCGGCCATTGCAGCAATGGATTCCATCCGCGCGGCCGGGCCGGCTGAATAACGTACCATAGACCCCGCGGGGCTGTCCGGAAATAAACCATATAAAAAGGGTCTTTCCTCGCGAAAAGACCCTTTTCCTCATTAACTATTCCGATAACTTAATAGTACACGAACGAAATAATAATAAACAAATGGCTGAATATACTCGTTGTCAAGTGAGTTTTTTGTATCCGTAAACGGCGCGAGTTCCCAGTTCCTCTTCGATCCGGAGCAACTGATTGTATTTGGCCATTCTGTCCGAACGGCTGAGCGAACCTGTTTTGATTTGTCCGCTGTTGGTTGCCACGGCAATGTCGGCAATGGTGGCGTCTTCCGTTTCGCCGGAGCGGTGGGAAGTGACGGTTGTATAGCCGTGTCGGTGGGCCATTTCGATGGCGTTCAGCGTTTCCGTCAATGAACCGATCTGGTTGACCTTGATGAGAATGGAGTTGGCACAACCTTCGATGATACCTTTCGAGAGGAAGTTGACGTTGGTCACGAACAGGTCGTCTCCCACCAACTGGCAGCGTCCGCCGATGCGGTCGGTCAGTTTCTTCCAGCCGGCCCAGTCGTTTTCGCTCATGCCGTCCTCGATGGAATCTATCGGGTATTCGTTGATTAGTTTCTCCAAATAATCCACCTGCTGGTCTGAGGTACGTTTTTCGCCCTTGGTTCCTTCAAACTTGGTATAGTCATAGAGGCCGTTGTCATAAAACTCGGAAGAGGCGCAGTCAAGGCCGATTACCACCTCCTTGCCCGGTTCGTATCCGGCGGCTCGGATGGCGGTAAGGATGGCGTTCAGCGCATCTTCGGTGCCCTCCAGCGCCGGGGCAAAGCCGCCTTCGTCGCCCACGGCCGTACTCAGGCCGCGTTTTTTCAGTACCGACTTCAGGGCGTGGAATACTTCCGTACCCATCCGCAGGCCTTCCTTGAAGGAGGTTGCGCCGACAGGACGGATCATGAATTCCTGGAAAGCGATCGGTGCGTCACTGTGTGAGCCGCCATTGATGATATTCATCATCGGCACCGGCATGACGTAGGTATTCACGCCGCCAATGTACCTGTAGAGCGGGAGGTCCAGGTAGTTGGCTGCTGCCTTGGCTACGGCCAGCGAAACGCCGAGAATGGCGTTGGCGCCAAGATTGGATTTTGTTTTCGTGCCGTCCAGGTCGAGCATCAGGCGGTCAATACCCGTCTGGTCCAGCGCTGACCTTCCCAGGAGGGCCGGCGCTATCTTCTGGTTAATGTTTTCGACTGCTTTCAAGACGCCTTTTCCGGCATAGCGTTTCTTGTCGCCGTCACGCAGTTCCAGCGCTTCGTGTTCACCGGTCGATGCCCCGGAGGGAACAGATGCCCTGCCCCGGATGCCCGATTCCAATATAATATCCACTTCGACGGTGGGATTACCTCTTGAGTCGAGGATTTCACGTCCAATAATTGATTCTATTTTCATTTGTCATATCTATTTTTAAAACACTCGCAAAGATACGGCTTTTTATGATATGCCCAAAGCGGTTAGCCGTAAATAATCCGGGGAACACCCCCCGGTCAAGGTCAGCGGAGAGCCGTTTGAGAATCTTCGCGGATCGTTCCCTATGCTCAACGGAGGTGGCGTTTAAAGTTTTTTAGAGGTATTCTAAAAGAAAGGGTGCAGCGGCGGCAGTGATCCTGAGGAGCGAGGAGGCTTTCCCTCGACACGCCCGTGCTCCCTATTTCCGCACTTTCGCCGGGTTTTTGGCCACAAAATCCTTCCATCCGGCGTAGGATTTCCCCTGCGTAGCCGGCCGGCCGGCTTGCAGGTAGTGGCAAAAGGCAGCCGCCAGTCCGTCGGTAGCGTCCAATTGCGGCAGCATGTGGTCGTCCGGGATATGCAATATATGCTGTAACATCCCGGCGACCTGTTCCTTGGAGGCTTGCCCGTTTCCGGTAAGGGCCAGTTTGATTTTCAGCGGTGCATATTCAAAGACAGGAATGTCGCGGTTCAGAGCGGCGGCGATGGCAGCGCCCTGCGCCCGGCCGAGTTTCAACATGCTCTGTACGTTTTTCCCGAAGAAAGGCGCTTCGATGGCCAGTTCGTCGGGCAGGTATTCCTCTATCAGCGAAATCATCCGGTCATAGATACGCCGCAGGCGCAAGTAATGGTCTTCGTATTTGTCCAGCCTCAACACCCCCATAGTCATCAGGCGGGGCCGGCGGTCCTCAACCGCCAGTACGCCGTAGCCCATGATGATCGTTCCGGGATCGACGCCTAATATGATTCGCTCTTGTGTCATTTTGTGATAAAAAAACCGGACAAAGATAGCGCTTATCCTGAAAATCGTTTATCTTTGCAGCCGAAAACAGTAACGGGGTATTAGCTCATCTGGCTAGAGTGCGACACTGGCAGTGTCGAGGTGACCGGTTCGAGTCCGGTATACTCCACTTCATAAACCCTTATATAATCATCCCACAAACCCTTATATAATCATCCCGCACCTGCGGGGTAAGCCATCCCGCATGTGCGGGCTAAGCCATCCCGCGCGTGCGGGCTAAGCTATCCCGCAGGTGTGAACAAGGCTTGTTCACATGTGGGAATAAGGCTTATTCCCGTGTGTGAATAAGGCTTGTTCACATGCGTGAATAAGGCTTATTCACATGTGGGAATAAGGCTTATTCACATGTGTGAATAAGGCTTATTCCCGTGCGTGAATAAGGCTTATTCCCGTGCGTGGGCTAAGCCGGCCCACACGTGCGGGCTGCCGGCAAGAGGGCGGAAGGCACGGGTTTATGCCGTATGAGGGAGAAAGGGGAGGCCGGGTTAGTTTCCCGTCCGGCCATTGGGCGGCGTTTCCGGTTGCCCGGAGGTTTTGCAGTATATTTCGGCATAACCGATTTTCAGTTTGGAACGCACCTTGAGCGGGAGGTGGCGCTCGTCGGTTCCCACCCATACCTCGGCGGCTGACTTGCTCTGCACAAAGGCGCTGTCGTAGATGTCAACGAAAAAGTGATGCGTCCGGTAGCGGATGCCGTCTATTCTGGGCATGTCCGGATGTTCCGGTGATTGCGGGGATGATTCCGGCATGAAGTCGGGTGGAACCTGTTTGACGGCGTTTTTTCTTCCCCGTTTCTGAGGGGTGATTTTCGCTCCCTCCCCGTCGTCATCCCCGGCAACCATGCCCAGCATGGCTGTGAGGGCATACCTTCTGGCATAGGTGACGCAGCTTCCGTATCCCTGGGGATCGGCTTTGGGCAGGGGAACAACAGCCAGAGAAGCCCGCCATTGGCCGGATTCGGCATGGGTCAGTCTGGTCGTCAATCCCATGTGCCCGGATTCGACGGGAACGGGATACTGACACACAAG
>JAISOP010000092.1 GCA_031275525.1 Tannerella sp. | reverse complement strand
TTGGTTTGAATTTGTAAAATAATGACAGCACAAAAAAACTTTATCAGGCAATTGCAGTTCATCGGCACACGCTCGTTGGCCGCACTGATGACGCTCCCCCTTTCCCTGCGGAGGACGATTCTTCGCAGGAGGTTCATGCGGGAGGAGACATGCCGTGATACAGTGAAAAAAGTATCTGCTCCGTCCGACCCACGCCTCCTCCACGACCACCTATCCGAAACAACCCTCCCTTCGTTAACGAACTTTAAACCAGGGGGGGGGGGGGATTACCTAATATTTTACAAAATACCCGCTGACCCGGGGGAGATTTCGCCTGATCCGGATGCTTTCCGGCCATGCCAAACACCGCGCCGTCTTTGGGTATCTGCAAGTTGCAGGTACGGAATTTCCGTTCTCCGGAGCCTCCTGCATATTCTCCGCCGCGTCTCGTTAATTCAACGACACGTCTCGCTAATTCAGCGACACGTCTCGCTAACTCAGCGACACGTCTCGCTAACCCAGCGACACGTGTCGCTAACTCAGCGACGCGTGTCGCCGGATGGCCTCCGCTCGCCGCCCGGCATCGGACGGAGGGAATTTACCCGCCAATCAATCAACTTATTATATTCATTAAAGAAAAGAAGACAGAATGAAAAGAAGAAATTATTTACCTCAAGGGTATAGCCCGTTATTAAACTGGCTTATAAATTTTATGAGTTACCTGGTCGCGAATCTGACGCGTTTCGCCATTCCGACCGGTAAGGTGGACCCGCTTCAAACGAAAGTGGATGAGTATCGGGCGGCACAGGCAAAGGCTGAACAACCGAATGCGGGGAAGGCCGACCACCTGGATCACAAGGAGAAGGCGGAAGCCGTGAGTAAGGCGGTGCGCAATTTTGTGAATGCGTTTCTGCGCTATAACGAGAACGTGACCGACGAAGACCGCGTGAATCTGGGAATCACCGTTCCAGACACCACGCCTACCACGCCGCGCGAGCCTGAAACCATGCCCGTGGTGACGCTCATCGACTCGTCCGTCATCATGCGTCTCACGCTGCACTACAAGGACAGCCATGCGCGGCGTCTTCGCGCGCCTCATCTACATCTTCGACAACAAGTACATCCTCAAAGCCAACGGACGCTACGACGGCAGCTCGCGCTTCGCCAAGGGACAGCGCTTCGGCCTCTTCCCCTCCTATTCGGCCGCATGGGTCGCCTCGAAAGAGCAGTTCATGGAAAGCCTCAACGAAGCGGCGAAGCTCAGCAACCTGAAGCTCAAGGTCTCCTACGGCGCGCTCGGTAACCAGGGTTTCTCCTACGGCAACGCGGGAGACCTCGGCTACTACGCCAGCATGTCCGAAATGGCGCTGATAAACCAGATCGGCCCTTTCATCGACGGCTCAAGGCCGCAGGGAATCCAAACCCCCGGCTACGCGGCGCCGGGCAACCTGACCTGGGAAAAGACGCGCTCCCTCACCTGGGGCGTCGAACTCGGATTCTTTGACGACAGGCTCGACCTGAGCGCCGACATCTACACCCGCTACACCGAGGGAATGATTACCGGAATGATGGAGCTGCCCTCCGTCTTCGGCGCAAGCACGCCGGGGGGAAACGTCGCCGACCTCAAGAACAAGGGCTGGGAAATCAACCTCGGATGGCGCGACAACGTCTCCCTCGCCGGCTCGCCCTTCTCCTACAGCGTCCGCCTGATGCTCTGGGACAGCCGGAGTTGGATTACGAAATTCGACAATGAAGATAAAGTGATCAGTTCCCACTACGCAGGAAAGGAAATCGGCGAGATGTGGGGGATACACCACCCTCGAAAAGCGCCTACACAAGAAGCTGCGCGGTAACGGTTCTCGGCTCGCTCGTCGTATCGCTCAACACGAACGCCCTGTACCGGATACCGGCAGGCTTCGCCCTCCATAGAAACCCTTTTCCAAACCTCCGAATAAAGTACCCCCCCGCCCGGCTCCTGTTGCTGTCCGGCGCGGTAAGAGTACTATTACCGGCCGATCCCGATCCGTCAAACCGTCCTCAACCCGAACCTCACGCAGCCTTACGGCTGGTAATCCGAACCGGACAGGATCCATGACATCCCGCCGGGAGGCAGACTGCTTCCCGGCGGGATTTTTATTTATACCGTGGGTATGGTTTTGTGCCTGGGTTCTGTGTAATTCGGTTCCCCCGAGGCCTAAAAGCCCTAAAAGACTTAAAGCTAATCCCCCTCACTCAAAAAAGGAATACACCGTCGAAATATTTGATATTTCCGGCGTATAAGGCAGTCGCCATACCACTTTATGGTTAGGGTCAATCTCCAGCAGGACAGGTTGTGTTTTCTCGCTGCTTTGGCCGTCCCAATTAGCAATCAGTGTATTTCCATTCTTGTAGCGGATAAGTTCGCCGGCATACAGCAGCGAACCATAACTCAAATCTTTGGTTTCAATCGTTTGAACGACGTCCCGGGACTCCGGCTGAATTTCTATGATGCTACGCGACGCGCCGCCCGAAACCAGCCAGTTCCCCTCCTCCGTCAGCACGATGGCCACCGCTTCACAGCCGGCGTAAATACTCTTCAGCGCGTTTCCGTTTTCATCCAGTTCCGCGATTTTGTATTTGTCCATCAGCGGAATCAGGTAGGTATTTTGCGGCGTTTTCAGGATATGGCGGAACTGACGGGTGAGGTCCTTCGTAAGGGCACGGAAGGTTACTTCCCCAACCGGTTCGCCCTTCCTGTCCAACTCCACCATGCGCATCGGAAAGCCGGCTATGGCCAGCAGGTAGTTACCCGACGCCAGGCGGGTTGCCGTGTACACCGCTTCCGCTTCCCCGGCTCGGTAGTCCCATACCACCTCATGATTGCGGGTAACCAGCCTGGCGCCCCCCTTATAGGCATACAGTATTTCGCCGCGCGGCGTCATTTCCACATCGTTACACTCCTCTTCCGGCGTCAGCGGATGCGTCCATTCCATCTTGCCCGACGCCTTGTCCACGACCGCAATCTGCGGCCAGCCGGGTCCTCCAATTAACAGCTTTTCCCGCTTCACACAAGCGCTGCATACAAGCAGCAAGGTCAAATAAATCAATCCTTTTTTCATTATTCTTATCTTTTTCATAAATCTTCAATCCGGCGTCAAAAGTAGTATATTCCCCCGAAGCGTAAAAATCTGCCGTCGCCCGACCCGTATTCTTTATTCTTTTTATACTTTTGCATACTTATTCAATGAAAAAGCGATGTTTAATAATATATTCAACCGTCTGGCCGGCCTTGTTTTCAAGCCGGCTGTGACATGGAACCGGTTAAGCGAGGAAGAAGAAGACAAGGAGGTTTTCCTGTCGCGATACCTCTATCCGCTGATTGGCCTGATTACCCTGGCTGCCTTCATAGGCGTGCTGTTTTCACGCAAGGAATTCAGTTTTGAAATTGCCCTGAAATCGGCTATCAAGGCGTTGATTTCGAATATGGGCGGCTACTTCCTGGCCGTCCACCTGATGGGCGAACTCTGGCGCAGCGTCTTTCACCGCCAAAGGGATACGAACCGCTGGTATTATTTTGTGGGATATGCCTCCGCGCTGATGTTTGCGCTGAACATACTGCTGGCGCTGATGCCCGAATTTTTCTTTCTGCGTGCAGCCGTGTTCTATACCGTTTATATCATTTGGGAAGGCGCCACCGTTTACATGCACGTGCAGGAGCAGGAGCGGCTGAAGTTTTCGGCCTGCACCTCCGCCGTCATGATCGTCACGCCACTGGCAATTGATTACCTGATCTTCCTGATGATGCCGGGATTGCGGCTCTAATCTAATCCTATGATTCGGAAATTCAACCATTCAATGATTCCATTCAATGCTGCCGGAAGTATCTGTTTTTTCCGGTATAATCACTCAAAGATTCAACTATATCGAAAAAAATGAGCAGGGAAAAAGCCGGTAACCAGCAGATACAAATCAGGAACAAACGGGCAACGTTCGATTACGAGTTGCTCGAAACCTTTACCGCCGGGATGGTACTGACCGGGACGGAGATTAAATCCATCCGCCTGGGCAAGGCCAGCCTGGTAGATACCTACTGCGTTGTGGAACGCAGGGAACTTTGGGTAAAGAATATGTATATCGCCGAATATTTTTACGGCACCTACAACAATCACCCGGCTCGGCGCGACCGCAAACTGCTGCTGAACCGGAAAGAAATCCGGAAGATTGAAACGGCCGCCAAAAACAGCGGCTTTACGGTGATTCCCGTTCGCCTGTTTATCAACGAACGGGGATTGGCCAAGATCGTCATTGCCATTGCCCGGGGAAAGAAGGAATATGACCGGCGCCAGTCCCTGCGCGAACGCGACGACCGGCGGGAGATGGACCGCGCTTTCAAAAAATAGCGTGCCCGGCCCCGCCCGGCGGCAAGACAAATAAATGATACGTACATGAGTTTTGAACAGTTATTAAAGGAACGTATCCTGATTCTCGACGGAGGAATGGGTACGATGATTCAGCCATACAACCTGACGGAAGAGGATTACCGGGGCGAACGTTTTGCCAACTGCCCCGGCCAGCAGAAAGGCAACAACGACCTGCTGTGCCTCACCCGGCCGGAGATCATTCAATCCATCCACCGGCAGTATCTCGACGCCGGCGCCGATATTTTCTCGACCAACACGTTTAACGCCAACGCCGTTTCGATGGCCGACTACGGTATGCAGGCGCAGGTGCGTGAAATTAACCTGGCAGCCGGTCGCCTGGCACGCGACGTGGCCGACCGCTACCTGCGGGAGCATCCCGGACGAACGGTCTTCGTGGCCGGCTCCATCGGCCCGACCAACAAGACGGCCTCGATGAGTCAGGACGTCAACAATCCCGCTTTCCGCGACATTACCTACCAGGACCTGTACCGCGCCTACTGCGAGCAGATTGAGGCCCTGATGGACGGAGGGGTGGACATTATCCAGTTTGAAACCACATTCGACACGCTGAACCTCAAGGCCGGCCTGGACGCGGCCCTGCAAGCCATGTACAACCGGGGACACAAGTGGCCCATCATGCTTTCGCTGACGCTGGCCGGCAAAAGCGGGCGCACCTTTTCCGGACAGACGCTGGCCGCTTTCCTGGCTTCCGTACAGCATGTCCCCCTGGCCTGCGTCGGGCTGAACTGTTCCTTCGGCGCAGCCGATATGCTCCCCCATCTGCGGGAACTCTCCGCCATGGCCTCCTGCCCCGTCAGCGCCTATCCCAATGCCGGCCTGCCGAACGCTTTCGGCCAATACGACGAAACGCCCGAAACGATGGAAACGCATGTCCGACCCTTCATCGAAGAGGGCCTGGTCAACATCATCGGCGGCTGCTGCGGGACGACGCCGGCGCACATCGCCCGTTTTCCCGCGCTGGTGAAGCACGCCCCGCCCCGCCGCCCGGCCCCGCAAACACAGACGCTGTGGCTCTCCGGGCTGGAGCGGCTCGAGGTGAAGCAGGAGAATAACTTTGTCAATATCGGCGAACGCTGCAACGTGGCCGGGTCGCGCAAGTTCCTGCGGCTGATAAAGGAGGGTAGCTACGAGGAGGCGCTGGGCATTGCCCGCAGGCAGGTGGAAGACGGTGCGCAGGTCATCGACATCAACATGGACGACGGCCTGCTGGATGCCGCCCGGGAAATGACCGTCTTCCTGAACCTGGTGGCCTCGGACCCGGACATTGCCCGCGTGCCCGTGATGATTGATTCCTCGAAGTGGGAGGTCATCGAACAGGCGCTGTATTGCGTGCAGGGGAAAAGCATCGTCAATTCCATCAGCCTCAAGGAGGGCGAAGACGTTTTCCTGACGCGTGCCGCACGGATACGCAGGCTGGGCGCGGCCGCCGTCGTGATGGCCTTCGACGAGGAGGGGCAGGCGGATACGTATGAGCGGAAGATTGCCGTCTGCGAGCGTGCCTACCACCTGCTGACCGCGAAAGCCGGTTTCCCGCCACAGGACATTATCTTCGACCCCAATGTGCTGGCGATTGCCACCGGCATACCCGAACACAACGGCTATGGACTGGACTTTATCCGTGCCGCGGGATGGATCAAGCGCCACCTGCCGGGTGCGAAAGTCAGCGGCGGCGTCAGCAACCTCTCCTTCTCGTTCCGGGGAAACAACTACGTGCGTGAAGCCATGCACGCCGTCTTTCTCTACCACGCCATCCGCGAGGGCATGGACATGGGCATCGTCAATCCCTCCACCGCCATTCTTTACGAAGACATTGAACCGTCGTTCCGCACGTTGCTCGAAGACGTCATTCTGGCACGCCGCCCGGAAGCGGCAGAGGAGTTGATTACCCGTGCACAGGAACAGGTTCCGCAGGAGGCCGGACGGACGGAAAGCGCACCGGATGCCTGGCGCAGCCTTCCGCCGGATGAAAGGTTGGAATATGCCCTGATGAAAGGCATCAACGACCACTTGGAGACGGATTTGGAGGAAGCTCTGCAGGCGCACGGCGGCAGGGCGGTCGAACTGATTGACGGGCCGCTGATGAGCGGGATGAACCGGGTGGGCGAACTGTTCGGCGCCGGCAAGATGTTTCTCCCGCAGGTAGTCAAGACCGCCCGGACCATGAAGAAGGCCGTTTCCATCCTGCAGCCGGCCCTCGAAGCGGGTCATTCGGGGACAGCCTCCGGCGCCGGCAAGGTCGTCTTTGCCACCGTCAAGGGCGACGTGCACGACATCGGAAAGAACATCGTTTCCATCGTCCTGCGGTGCAACAACTATGAAGTCATCGACCTGGGCGTGATGGTACCGGCCGAGCGCATCCTGGAAGCCGTCCTGCGCGAGAAGCCCGACCTGCTCTGCCTCTCCGGGCTGATTACCCCCTCGCTCGAGGAAATGATTCACGTGACGGACACCATGCGCAAAGCCGGGCAACGCGTCCCGATTCTAATCGGCGGGGCAACCACCTCGAAACTGCACACAGCGCTCAAGATAGCGCCACACTACGACCATCCGGTGATTCACGTCACCGACGCCTCGCAAAACCCGCTGGTCGCCGCCCGGCTGCTCAACCCGGCCACGCGCGAGGCCTACGTCCGCGAGTTGAACGAGGAATACGAACGCCTGCGCCGCATGGCCGCCATGCAGGAAAAGAAGGTCGGGTACACACTACTCTCCCTTGCACAGGCGCGTGCCCGTCGTCCGGTCACAGACTGGGCGGCCTGCATCCCCACTGTGCCCCGCCACAAAGACGTCCGGGAACTTCGGATCCATACCGCCACGCTGCTGCCCTATATCAACTGGATATACCTCTTCGGCGCCTGGCGATTGAACGGCCGCTATGGAGACCTGCCTCAACTGCACGACTGTCCCGGTTGCCGCGCCGCCTGGCTCGCGCAGTTCCCGGACGGGGAACGCAGCAAGGCACAGGAAGCCGCCACGCTCTACGACGATGCCTGCGCGCTGCTGCGCCAGCTCCCCGACGAAGACTGTTGCCGGGCGCTGTACGGGATTTTCCCCGCCGTCAGCCACGGCGACGACATCCGCATCGGCACGCAGACCCTCCCCGTGCTCCGGCAGCAACTACCCGGGGAAGACCACGCCTGCCGTTCGCTGGCAGACTTTGTGATGCCGGCATCCGAGGGACGCACGGACTACGTCGGCGCTTTTGCCGTCACAGCCGGCGCTGCAACGGAAACGCTGAGGGAAAAACTGGAACGCGACGGCGAACCGTATCACCTCCTGCTGCTCCAGACTCTCTCCGACCGCCTGGCGGAAGCCGCCGCCGAATACCTGCATGAGCAGGTACGCCGGGAATACTGGGGCTATGCTGCCGCCGAAAACCTCCCGAAGGAAGACCTGTTCAAGGTCAAATACCGGGGTATCCGTCCGGCCGTCGGCTACCCCTCCCTGCCGGACCAGCAGCAGATATTCACGCTGGACGCCCTTCTCGACCTCGGGCGCATCGGCATCCGCCTGACGGAAAACGGCGCCATGTTCCCCACCGCCAGTGTAGCCGGCTTCTACTTCGCCCACCCCGACGCCCGCTACTTCATGGTCGGTCCCATCACCGACGAACAGTTGCACGACTACGCTGCCCGCCGCCGCGAAGATCCGGAAACCCTCCGCAAATTCCTCCAAAAAAACATCAAGGAGGGTACAGGATACAAGGTGCAGGACGCAGGATCGAATACGTCGAAAGAATAATAAATCTCTAATGCAGAAGTGGCGGCCATTATAATGCAGTAATTCCCGCATTTGTAATGGCGCTA
>JAISOP010000073.1 GCA_031275525.1 Tannerella sp. | reverse complement strand
GCCTCTTCATCCGCAAGCCATAGTGGGGGGATGGCGAATGGATGACAAAGGGAGGCGCAAAATTCATGGCGCCTCAAAAAAAGCTCAAACAGGCGGTGCGCGGTATGGTTCGAAACCATACCGCGCACACTTTATATCACTTTCCTGTGCCTCCCATGCCAAAAATCGCTTCGGTTACCAGCCATAAGGCTGTTTCAACTGCGGATTGAGTATGGTTTGAGTTTGTGGAATCGGACGGTAATAGTATTGAGGTTCTTTAAATTCTTTTCCCAATGTCTTGTCGGCTGTTATCATCACATGTCCCGAGTCGCCGTTTTCCAGATAGCATGTCGATGGATTTCCATTCGCTTCATACAGGTAATATAACCGTGTCCTGACTACTTCTTTTACTTCGTCCGGAAGGTTTGCAATCGGATCCTCCATACCGGGACGTTCCAGAATGGCAATGTCTTCCAGGCCGTCGTCCGTAATATCGTATGCGCCAAATCCGGGCACATAGATTCCCTGCTGATGCTCGCCCATCCGTTTGCCGGCATACCAGCGGTTCAAGTCCCAGCCGCGAAGTCCTTCGCAGGCAAGTTCTACGCGCCGTTCCCGGCGGAGTTCCAACAATACGCCCTTGTTTGCACCGGTTACATAGGGATACTGTTTTTCCAGTACGGGGTCAATCCTGCTGTTGGCCGCAGCCAGCGAGAGGGGCGGCATGGCTACCCGATTGCGGATTTTCGTCACGGAAAGGTCCAAATCCTGCTGTGTCAGCGTACCCAGTTCCGCTTTGGCTTCTGCGTAGTTGAGCAGGATTTCGGCGTAGCGGTATAGCGGAATAGCGGCATATTTTCCCCAACTCCGCTGTTGCTCAAGCACAATTTCCCTGAACTTAAGCTGAAGGTATCCACCCCAGGTGGGCGCCGGATAATAGTACGTATGGTTGAGGACGCTTATGCAGCCCGGATAAATAAAGACTTCCGCCAGGCGCGGATCGCGATTCGTAAATACTTCGGCATACGTTTTCCGGTCATAACCGGGTTGTTCGGTGAACGGTTCGCCGTTTTTCATCAGGAAAGTCTCCATCAGGCTGCGACTCAATCCGACGTAGATTTCTGTGCTTTCGATGGCCCTGTCCAGCGTCCGGCTGTAGTCCACCCACTGGATGATTTCCTTATTGTCTGCCAGCGAAAGGGTCCTGGAGCGGCACAATTGCCGGTAGGCTTCCGAGCCGTAAATGCCGTTTCTCAGTTCTTCGGTATCGCTGCCGGTTATTTCAAATACTCCGCTGTTTATAATTGCTTCACTGGCTGATATGGTTCTTTGCAGGAAGCGGTCGGCGGTTGAGGCAAGGTTAAGTTCCGGGTGGTATTTCCGGAAAGTCCCTTCATATAAACAGAAGCGCGACAACAGCGCCAGTGCGCAATACCGGTTAATTCCGGTACGGTTGCCCAAATCGGCGCCAATATGCTCGACCGCAAACTCAAGGTCGGCCAGGATAGAGTCCACCACCCATGCGCGCGGGTCGGCAGGTTTGAACAGGTCCGGGTCGTCCGTTTCCAACGCTTTGCTGATCCAGGGAACATCCGAAAAGCGGTTCACCAGGTGGATATAAAAATACGCTCTCATATACCGGGCAATGCCGATATAATGCTGTATTTCCGTATCGGACCCGTTCACCTCCTGCAGGTTTTGCAGCATGAAATTCACCGCACGCAGGCTGCCCCATTTTTTTGCGTTCCAGGTATCATTCGATACATTGGCGGCCGAAAGCGTGCCCCACAGCATCGTAAACGCTTCCCAGGTTAATGACCCCGTGGTCGTATTATCCGATTCCACGTCGGTAACCACACCGGGAGACATTAAATTCGCATCGTCATATAATCCGTTGACATACGTTTTCAGATCGTCCGGGGTCTTGAAGAAATTTCCGGCCGTAATGGACGTTTTCGGTTGCCGTTCCAGGAAATCGCCGTCACAGGCGGCAAGTCCGGACAAAATGCTTATCGCCGTAAGGAGGATATACTTTTTTAAACTCATCTTTTTCATATCTGTTTTTTTTCAGGGTTAAAAGCTCACATTCAATCCAAAGGACCAGACCCGTTGTTGTGGATACGTAAATCCAAGCCGGTTATCCACTGTTTCGGGATCAATCTCCGGAACGGCGATGTGCCGGACGGGGGTCCATATATTTTCTCCGCTCAAATAGAAGCGCAGGAGCGTCATGTTCCATTTTTCCGTCAGTCTGTTCGGAAGCGTATATCCGAGCGTCAGGTTTTTCAGGCGCAAATACGATGCGTCCTGCAAATACCCGCTTTGCGGTGCGCCCAATTCGGTCGGGTCTTCCGCAATATACTGCTTCACACGGGGGAAATAGGCATTCGGCGTTTCGGGTGTCCAATGGTCCAGGTTCTTCGGATTCGCGCTGACCCACGGCGAAGCGAAAATACCCCAAAACGTGTGATGCATGGCCTCCGGATACCAGTTTTTTTTGCCTACTCCTTGCAGGAATATCCGCAAATCGAAGCCTTTCCATGTGGCATTGGCCATCAAGGAATACAGATAGCGCGGACTGGTATTGCCGATCACCTTCCGGTCGCCCGGATCATCTACCGTACTTTTTCCTAAGGTAATACGGCCATCGTTATTCAAATCCCCGTACTTGAGGTCACCCACATAAAACAGGTAGGACATATCGTCGCTCCCTACATCCCTTTGGTCCGGCCAGTGGTCCAATTCTTCCTGCGACTGGAAAAAGCCGGCATTGACCAAACCCCATATTTCGCCGACTTCCTGTCCGATGTAATAGTCGGACAGGAGGCGGTCGGGATTGTCATACCGGGTAATGTAGCTCCGGCTGTCGGAAAGCATGGCACGCAGTTCGAACCACAGGGGCGCACCGGCAGCGTTTATTTCGTCCCTGTATCCCGCGTTCAGCCCCCAGCCTTTGGTTTTCAGGTCGGCTGCGTTGGCGTTGGGTTCTGCTGCGCCGTAAACACCCGGTAAGGTGCGGCTTTTGGTCAGCATGTTTTCCGTATAGCGGGTATAGAGGTCCAATTTGAGGTCGAATTTATCGAACAGCCCCACCTCGATTCCGCCATTCAACGTGCGCACCGTCTCCCATGTCAGGCTGCTACTGACCGTTCCGGGCTGGAAGACGGCATAGGGCCTGACGCCGTCGATCACCGTGACCGTCTCCGCCGAGTTCATCGTGGGAATATAGGGATAATAGCTGCTGTTCACCTGATTGCCCAGCGATCCGTAGGAGCCTCTCAATTTCAGGTTACTGATGTGCAAGGCCTCGCTCACGCCGCTGAAGAAGTTTTCCTTCGACACCACCCATGCAGCCGAACCGGAGGGGAAGAACCCCCAGCGGTTGTTTTTGGGGTAGCGGGAACTGCCGTCATTGCGCCCGTTCAATTCTACGATATACCGGTTGTTGAAAATATAGTTTAACCGGTAGAACACGCCCTGCAACGCCAGTTCGTCAATCGTCTGCCCGGCCGTCAGTGTACCGGTAGCCAGCTGGAGCGTCGGCAAACGGTTACTGATAAGCAACTGCTTCTGTGTCCAGTTGGAATCATTGTACAGGTATTCCCGGTTGAATCCGACCAGCGCTTGCACATAATGCCTGTCCGCAAACATCCGGTGGAAATCCGTGTAGAGGTTCAAGACCGTATAGTTCGTAGCCGTGGACTGGACTCTCGCAAAAGAATTAGTCCCTGTCCCGGTGTTATCCATGCCCTTCGCCCGCAAAGGCAGGCCCGGCCCGGTGCGGAAATAACTCGGCACAAAGGCTCTGTCCATGTTTTCGTTAGAACGCCGGAAGTTGGCATCTGCTTTGATGTTCCACACCTCTTTCCATATATCAACGGTCGTATTGAGCGATACTTGCGTTTCATTCACACGGGTGACCGAACGCCCGCCCTCCGTCAGCAATCCGTAGAAGGCACCGCCCTCCGTCAGCGTGCCGTCCGGGTTGTTCATCGGGAATACGGGGTCGATATAATACAACTGTGAGTATAAACCGTAGTCCAGGAATGTCGGCGCATCGTATTTGGAACTGACGAACGAGACATTCGACCCCACCTTCCACCGGTCCGTAAATTGATAAGCGCCGTTACCCCTGAAATTATAACGCCCCATCACATCGTTGGCCACCTTCAGTATGCCATCCTGCCGGTAATATCCGCCGCTCATGGTATATGCCAGCCGTTCGCCCTTCCGGGCCACGCGCATATTCGCGTTACAGGTAGAAGACGTTTCCGCATAGACTTTCTTCACCCAGTTGGTCGATGCATAATAATCCCAGTTGGCGCCATCCTCCTTCATTATGATTTCCGGCAGCGAGGGATCCTCCGAACGCCGTTTGGCATACGTCCGCTGTGCTTCCGTGAAAATCGTACGCAGCGGATAACCCGATTCGTAGGTATATTGCATAAACCTGTACGGGTCTGTGATAAATTCCGGTGCACCATAAATATGCTTCAGCCCGTAATTTACGTCTGCTTCGACCACCAGTTGATCGCTTTTGGCCGTGCGGGTCGTAATCAGTACAACGCCAAAAGCCGCACGTGCGCCATAGATCGCCGCCGCCGCCGCATCTTCCAGTACGGAAACACTCTCAATGTCTGCCGGGTTGATACGGGACAGTTCCTGCGCCGTCACCGGCACATTGTCGATCAGGATAAAGGCGCTTCCACCGTTGATCGACGTGTAACCGCGGATATTAATCTCGGGAGCCGTCGTCGAACGCCCGTCATTCATGGCAATATTCAGGTTCGGTGCAGCCCCCTGCAATGCAAGGTTCGCATTGGTCACCGGGCGATGATCTATCAACTTGGATGAAATGGTCTCGACGGCGCCCGACAAGTTCACTTTCTTTTGCGTACCGTACCCAATCACGACCACTTCTTCCAGCGCCCGGGTGTCTTCCAATAACGTGATTGAATAGGATTTATCCCCTTCCCCGGCAGATAATACACGGATTTCCTGCGTGATATATCCGATAAAAGAAACCTGCAAAACCGCATCCTCCGCTACCGTCAGCCGGAAATTCCCGTCCACGTCGGTCACGGCGCCGTTGCTCGTGCCCTTCTCCATGACGTTCGCGCCGATAATGCTCTCTCCCTTGGCATCCGTTACGGTTCCCGTTACGCGGCGCTTTGCCTGCCGGAATATGGCGGCAACCCTGTTCCCGTCTTCCTTCCGGGACAGGATGATGTGATCATGGACCATCGTGTAGGCTACGTCCCCGTCCAGTGTCCTGTCCAGCACTTCCGATACCGGCGTGTCCTTCACCTTCACATTCACACGCTTGCTTGCATTCACGTTTTTCTTGTTATAGAAAAACAGATACTCCGTCTGGCGTTCCATCTCGTCCAATACTTCCGATAAGGTCGCCTGTTCGGCATCAATCGTCACCCTGGCGCCCTGGGAATATACCTCAACCGCTCCCGCATGAAGGAAAACGGACAGTAGTAATACAATAGACAGTTTCATAATAAATGATAATTTGCTAATACGTTGTTCAGGTATCCTGTACCTGCCATTCAATTTTTTCATAGTTTTGTACGTCAAGTTTTTGATTTAATCAATAATTCTGTTCATTTAAAGTGTAAAAGCTTGATGCGCCGGGGAGTACCGCAAATACTTCCCGGCTTTCGCCTTTTTATCCGGTCATTCTATTCCTTTTCCATAAGCCTGTATGTTTTAAGGTGAATACTCCTGTTGCCCTCTCCCGTCCGTTATTTTTTCGTTCCGCGCCTGTAAATGGTCAGTTCGTTCAACTCCCTGTCATACGAATAGCTGAACGGCATGTCGCTCTGCACCACGTCCATGATGTCGGTAATGCTTTCGTGTGGCCGGAACTTGCCGGTACAGCGGTAGTTCATGACCGACGAGTCCCGGACAACGATCCGTGTCCTGTAATAGTGTTCCAGCCGGCAAACCATCTCGGCAAAGGTGATGTCGTTGAAGTGGTACAGGCCGTTCGTCCACGAAACATATTCGTCCGTGCTCACCCGGAGGGTTTTCATCCCTCCTGTCGCCTCGTCGTACCAAAGCCTGTGTCCGGGTTTCATCCGCCAGGCGGCGGTACGGTTCCCGACTTCGTCGCGGGCTGCCACCTCGACGGAGCCTTCGATCAGGATCGTTTCAAAGGCATGGCTGTTGCCGTAGGCATAGACGTCGAACACGGTTCCCAGTGCGGTCACCTCGTGTCCGGCGGTCTGCACCGTGAAGGGACGTCGGGCGTCGGGCGCCACCTCAAACAGGCCTTCGCCGTCCAGCGTGACCCGGCGGGCCTCCCCGCCGAAGACGGCCGGATAGGTAAACCGCGTCTGCGCATTCAGCCACACCCGCGTGCCGTCAGCCAGCGTGAGCCTGACCCGCTGCCCCTCCGGGACTTCAATGGTATGACAGAGGGATTCCGGCACAGGAGTGTGATCAAACAGCACAGCGGACAGCACGGCGCCCAGGGCCAGGCACGCGGCCGCGCCCGCTATCCGGACCAGCCCTGCTTTCAGTTTCCGTTGCCATATCCTCCGCTCCACTTTCCCGAAGGCGTCACGCGTGTTGCGTTCGCGGATACGGTCATGCGTCCGGACGGCATGGCATATACGGGCCACCTGCCTCAGTTCCTCCTCGTTAGCGGGGTCGTCCCGCAACCATTCTTCCACCCTTCGCCGGTCTCCGGCCGGGGCAGTCCCCTGCAAACAGGCCATCAACCGTGATTTGTCAAACCCTTCCTGCATCGTTTTTTCTTTCTTCATGCTCTTATGTCAATCCTGAACCCCTCATACCCTAAACGCCTCCTGGTTTTTTTGTTTTTAAACAATTCCCCGGATAATTACATTAGGGGACCTCTAAAAACCTCAAATGCTATGCTACGCTCCGCAGAATCCGCAGAAAAAAAAGAATTGGTCCGCGAATG
>JAISOP010000325.1 GCA_031275525.1 Tannerella sp. | reverse complement strand
CAACGACAGGGATTTGGATGTATTTTTGAACGGAAAAGGCAGCGGCTTAGTCAGTCAGCACCTGTTCCGGAACGACCTGGATACAGAGGAAGGTCTTCCCGTCAATCAGGCGCCGTCAGCTCCCACCAATTTACAGGCCTCTACCGATGCGAACGGTATCACCACTTTCACCTGGGATGCCTCCACCGACGATTTGATGCCGCAAGTTGCCTTGCGCTACAATTTATATGTAAAGCAGGACGATGCAATCAAATCGGTATTGCCCGCCGATTTAACTACCGGTCGCCTGAAAGTAAACGAACAGTTAGCTCCGATTATGGGAACATCCTATAGGCTGAGCGGACTGGAAGGCCAGTACGAATGGGGGGTACAGGCGATTGACAATGCCAAGAATGCCAGTCCGTTCACCGTATATGGCGGTACCGCCATCAACACCGTTAAACCCGCTTCCGTCAGCGTTGTTTCCGATCGCCAAAGCATCCGCATCCATGCCGGCAGCCGCTTGACAGGAACGGTAAACGTCTATTCCGCAGCCGGAACAACGGTATTTACGAAAGCCGGACAGCTCAACAATACGACCATTGAACTGCCTGCCGGGTTATACATTGTCAAAGTTGTTTCTGCCGAAGGAAACACCGTGAAAAAAGTCATTACGAAGTAAAAAACACCCCACCCCCCCAACGGCGTCCGCCTCCCCCTCCCTTGTGGGGAAGGGGCAAGGGGGAGAGGTCTTTGCTCTGAATATCCGAGCAACGCTGCTCTGAACATCAGAGCAACGCTGCTCTGAACATCCGAGCAACGCTGCTCTGAACATCCGAGCAACACTGCTCTGAACATCAGAGCAAAGCCCCCTCCCCTGTGAGGAGGGGGCAAGGGGGGAGGGTTTTACAAATCAAGCATATATGCGATTAATACTACTTATTACCGGTTTACTTTCGACACTTACGGCTCTAAAAGCAGCAGAGCCGCCGTTAAAGCTGTGGTATAAACAGGCCGCAAGCGAATGGATGCAAGCCTTGCCTGTCGGCAACGGACGGCTGGGCGCCATGATTTACGGCGGTACCGACGTCGAAACGGTCGCCCTGAATGAAAGCAGCCTCTGGTCGGGACAGTACGACGAAAATCAGGAAATCCCCTGCGGGAAAGACATCCTCTCCCGGATTCGCAGGCTCTACTTTGAAGGCAAAATGGACGAGGGCAGCGATTTAGCCAACCGTTTCCTCTCTGGAACGCCCCATTCTTTCGGGACGCACCTGCCGATGGGCGATCTGAAAATCAAAGGAAAACACACCGGCAAAATCAGCGAATACCGCCGGGAACTGGATATGGCATCGGCAATCGCTTCGGTGACTTACAAAGCAGGAAACGTCCGCTACAGCCGCGAATACATCTGCTCAAACCCGGACGACGCTTTGCTAATCCGCTTAACCGCAAGCGCCAAAAACGCCCTGAACTTCGAAATCGAATTAGACCTGCTGCGGCAATCAGACATCTGCGTTTCGGACAACCGGCTGATTTTCTCCGGGCAGGCCCTGTTCCCCAAACAGGGACCAGGCGGCGTACTTTATGAAGGAACTGTACAGATAACCCTCAACGGAGGAAAAGTGCATGCTCAAAACAACACGTTAATTGTAGAAAACAGTAATGAAGCGCTGATTGCAATCGACATCCGCACCAGTTTCAAAAACAGCGGATACAGGGAACTTTGCAGCCAAACGATCCAAAAGGCAACTTCTAAAACATACCGCGAACTGAAAGAGGCGCATGTCAGGGATTACCGGCGCCTTTTCAACCGCGTGCAGCTGGACTTGGGAAAAAGCCCGGCAGACAAACTCCCGACAGACGTGCGCCGGCAACAACTGAAAGCCGGACAAGGCGATGATCCCGGCCTGTTTGCCCTCTTTTTCCAGTATGGACGCTATCTGCTGATTGCTTCTTCACGGGAAAACTCGCTTTTACCGGCAAACCTACAGGGGATATGGAACGATAACCTGGCGTGCAACATGCCCTGGACATGCGACTATCATTTGGACATCAATACCGAACAGAACTACTGGCTGGCCAATGCCGGAAACCTGCATGAATGTAACGCCCCGCTGTTCAAATACCTGGAAGACCTGTCGCACTACGGCGAAAAGACCGCCCGCAAAGTGTATGGCTGCCGGGGATGGACAGCTCACACCGTCGCAAACATCTGGGGATATACTGCGCCCGGACAGGGTACCGGCTGGGGGCTTTTCCCGACTGCCGGCGCATGGCTGGCTTCCCACCTCTGGACGCATTACGATTTTACTTTAGACCGGGAATTCCTGGCAAAGCAGGCGTGGCCTATCCTGAAAAAGAGCGCGGAGTTTTTCCTGGACTACTTAGTCGAAGACCCGCGCAACGGCTACTTAGTATCCGGCCCCAGCACTTCTCCCGAAAACTCGTTCAAAGTGAACGGACGGGAATACAACCTGTCCATGATGCCTACCTGCGACCGGGTACTGATATATGAAACGTTTGCCGCCTGCATCGAAGCCGGCAAGCTGCTGAACACGGAACCCGCTTTTTGCCAGGCCGTGGAAGCGGCGCAAAAGCGGCTCCCGCCTGTCCAGGTTGCCGGAGACGGAACAGTGCAGGAATGGCTGGAAGATTACGAGCTGGGACATCCCGAACATCGCCACTCCTCCCATTTGCTGGCGCTGTATCCCTTCAGCCAAATCACCCCGGAAAAAACACCCCGCCTGGCGGATGCGGCAGCCAAATCCATTCACCGGCAAATAAATGCCGAACAGTATGAAGATGTGGAATGGAGCCGGGCAAACGTAATCTGCTTCTATGCCCGCCTGAAAAAAGCACAGGAAGCTTACAGTAACCTCAAAGGCCTGTTAACCGGGTTTTCCAGCGAAAACCTCTTCACCATGTCGCCTGCCGGCATTGCCGGCGCCAACGAAGACATCTTTGAGTTCGACGCCAACGAAGCGGCGCCCGCCGGAATGATCGAAATGCTGCTCCAAAGTCATGATGGATACATCGAACTGTTGCCTGCCCTGCCAAAGGAATGGCACACGGGCAGCTTCAAAGGCCTTTGCGCACGCGGGGGAGCCGAAGTGTACCTGAAATGGGTAAACGGAAAAGTGGTTGAGGCGAAAATAAAAGCTGCTGCCGGTAAATCGTTTGCAGTCAAACACCCGGAAAAGGGAATGATTACCGTGAAACTGGAAAAGGAAGAATGGCTGCAGCTATAGGGGGCTGCCTCAAAAGCCCCTGGGGGAGTAAGTACTCCTCAGAGGCTGTCTCAAAGGGCTGTCATCCCGCGCTTGACGCGGAATCCCCCTGAAAAAAGGACATTGGTTTTCGGGGATTGCGGATCAGGCCCGCAATGACAAATACACCCCAAAGGTGACTGCTTCGGGGCAGGTAAATTAGAAATTTTGGATATAATATAAGAATCAATATGAACAAAACACTTTCCGTAATGCTGCATCTCTTCACTTTGGCCGGGTTGACTGCTTTCCTGTCCTGTGAAGACGAATACATCTACGACAACGGCGAGCCTGATTTTCTGGGCGCCAGTATTTATGAAGAACTGGAAAAAGACGGACATTTCACTTACTTCCTGAAGCTGATTGACGAACTCAATTATAAGGAAGTCCTTCTTTACACCGGAAGCAAGACCCTCTTCCCCGCACGGGATGATGCCTTCGACCGCTTTTTTGCCACAAATAATCCATACGGCGCAAGCAAGTATGAAAACCTCTCTCACGCGCAGAAGCGGGAAATCATGAACACCAGCATGGTCAACATGGCTTATTTGACCTACATGCTGTCAAACACCCCATCCGGAGATGCCGAAAACCCCGGACTGAATGAAGGACTGGCCATCCGGCGGATAGCAGCAAATTCCTGTCTCGACAGCGTGGGTTTTACTGCCGACGACGCTCTCTTTCAGGCAAACAGCTACTGGGCGCCATACCGCAACAGAGGTCTTTATCTGCTCGAAAACGAACAGTCACCCCGTATCGTCCATTTCACACCGGCTAACAGAACGATGCACGGTATTACCGATGAGGATTTTGCCGTCCTGTTCAACGGTCAGACGCTCAATGCCGGTGACATCCATGTGAACGGAGTGAAAGTGATCAAAAAAGATATTATCTGCAAAAACGGATATATCCACGTCGTGGAAGATGTCCTGACTCCGGTCAAAAACATGGCGCAGATTATCCGCGATAACGGGGAAACGAATCTTTTCAGCAGCCTGCTGAATAAATTCTCCATGCCCGTCTATTCCGAAGAATCGGCGCGAAGCGTGCATAACTATTACAACGGCGCCACGCCCGACCGTCCACTTATCCCGGAATCGGACAGCATTTTCATTAAGCGGTATTTCAACGATGCCGATTTCAATGCCGATCCCACTGGAAACACCCTGACCAATTACGGACTGCTTTATTACGATCCGACGGATCATGCCTATAACGGCGGATCCAACCAGGACATGGGAGCGACCTTCGTCCCGACCGACCAAGCGCTGAACGATTATTTCAACAGTGAAAAGGGACGCTACCTGAAAGATATTTACGGAACGTGGGACAACGTACCCACCTCCCTGTTAGCCCTTTTCCTGAAAAATCACCAGAAGAAATCGTTCCTGAGCGCCTTGCCCCACGAATGGGCAACCATGAACGACGAATCCAGCTTTTACATGAACGTGAAGAAGGAAGACATCCGCAAAACGTATGTCACCGGAAACGGAGCCGTTTATGTCACGGAGGCCGTTTATCCTCCCGTGGACTTCCAGTCCGTATTTGCTTCCGTCATGACTGCCCCGGAAACTGAAATCATGAACTGGGGCATCCGCCACAATAACATGAAGTTCTTTATGTACCTCCGATCCATCGAAAACATGTATAACCTGCTCATCCCTGCCGACGATGCTTTCGACAACTACCGAGACCCCATTTCCTGGGCGCGCGGAACAAACCCCGAAATATGGTCGTTCAATTATGTACCGGAAACAGACATGGTTTACGCAAAGGTGTACCGGGCAGATGAAAACGGAAACAAAGGCGAACTCCTCCGGGAACTGAGGAACACGGAGCAGGCCATCATCCTCAACCGGATAAACGATATTATCGACATGCACATCGTTGTCGGGCAGAAAGAAAAGGCGACCGGGGCAATGAGCGGATACATCGACGACGGACAGACCCGATATGCCCGCACCAAAAGCGGCGCAACCCTGAAAATCAGTAACGGCGGTGACCAACTCCAAATCGCCGGAGGGGGAGACATCGAAACCGGATCGCTCCCGGCTGAAATTACAGCCAACAAGACCGGGAAAAAAAACGCTTTCCCTTCGGAAAACGGCAAAACCTGGTTTATTGATAAAATCCTCCACGACCCAACCAAGTCTGTCTATACCCTGATGCGGGAACACGACGAATACCGGGCGTTCATGGAACTGCTCTTAGGCGACGAGCAGGTGTTTACCTTCTTTCAGAACGACAAGGACATTCTCCCGATCTTCGACTACAAAAAGGTGGGCGCCACATCGGGAATCGGATTTGTAGTCAACTCGTTTAATAACTTCCGCTACACGGTATTCGTTCCGACCGAAGATGCCCTTGCCCGGGCCTTCGCCGACGATCCCAGGCTGCATCCCTGGAGCGAAATAGCAGATGAAACCGATTATGACCGGAAAAAGGAAATGACACTCTACCTGCTGGAATTTCTAAAGTTCCACTTCATGGACAATTCCGTTTTCATTGACGGCAAGTCATTCTCCGGAATAAGCTACGAAACGGCTGCCCGCAACGAACGGGGCAAGTTCCGCAAAGTAACCATCAACAGCAACGGGGAAAACCTGAATATATACGGAGAAAACAGATCGCCGGAAACCGCCGCACAGGTGATAAAAACCGATGGACTGTATAACCGGATGACGCGCGATTACATCGTAAACAACAGCAACTACATGAACGCTACCCAGATCGTATCCTCTTCCCGCGCGGTAATCCATTTAATAGATAAAGCACTGAAATATGAATAGAATTATGAAACAGGATTCAAGGATCATGAAAAAACTGAAGTACTTGCCGGTTATCCTGATGCTTTTCCCCCTGTACCTGCAAGGACAGGCAAACGATATAATCGCCACCGGGAAAGTGGTTTCCGCCTTTGGGGAAGAACTGATCGGCGTGCAGGTACACGAAATAGACAAAAACAACCGGGCTGTATCAGCGGCTTCGACCGACTATACCGGCAACTTCTCGCTCCAGATAAAAAACACGGCCAACAAACTCCGGTTTATATACATCGGCTTTGTTACCAAAGACGTGGCTATCGGCGATGCACACAAGTTTGACATCGTACTCGAAGAAAGCAATACCCTCTCCGAAGTCGTCGTTTCAGCAAGAGCAATGCACTCCGACGGAACGCTGTCAATCCCCCAGCGCGAAATATCGGGAGCCGTACAGAAACTGTCCATCGAAAAGTTCACCGGCATATCGGCGCCTTCTATCGACGACCTCTTGCAGGGACAAATCGCCGGGCTGGATATTATCGGGAACTCCGGAAACCTCGGAGCCGGTTCTACACTCCGGGTACGGGGAACAACTTCCATCAATTCCAATTCAGAACCGCTGATCGTGGTTAACGATGTACCCTACGAAAACAACATCCCGTCCTCTTTCGATTTCAGTAACCTCAACCAGGAGCAGTTTGCAAACCTGCTGAACATCAATCCGGACGATATAGAAGAAATCACCGTCCTGAAAGACGGGGCTTCGGCGGCCATTTGGGGATCGAGAGGGGCAAACGGCGTGATCGCCATCCGAACCAAAAAGGGTGCGAAAGGCCCTACGCGCGTCC
>JAISOP010000002.1 GCA_031275525.1 Tannerella sp. | reverse complement strand
CACGCGGTATAGATTTGTGTAATTCCAATGGCTGCGAAACAGGAAAGTTATCGGTAAACCTTTATTTTCCGCACCCCCTTAATAGCCGGCATTACTGAATCATTGAATTATTGAATCATTGAATTTTTAAATTGACATGGATAAAGAAAGAGTAGGATGTTTGATTATCGGGTCGGGGCCGGCCGGTTACACGGCGGCCATTTACGCCTCGCGGGCCAACATGTCCCCGGTACTGTACGAGGGCATTCAGCCGGGCGGACAGTTGACCGCCACCACGGAGGTGGAGAATTTCCCCGGTTATCCGCAAGGTGTTTCCGGGACGGAGATGATGGAAGACATGAAGCGGCAGGCGCTCCGCTTCGGGGCGGACGTGCGTGCCGGGACGGCCACCGGCGCGGATTTGTCGGCCGCGCCATACAAAATAACGATTGACGGGCAGAGGGTGATTGAGACGGACGCGCTGATTATCGCCACCGGCGCCTCGGCAAAATACCTGGGTCTGCCCGACGAACAGAAATACGCCGGTCAGGGCGTTTCGGCTTGCGCCACGTGCGACGGTTTTTTCTACCGTAAGAAAAACGTAGCCGTGGTTGGCGGCGGCGACACCGCCTGCGAAGAAGCGCTCTACCTCTCCCGTCTCGCCACGCAGGTCTGGCTGATTGTACGCAAACCCTTCCTGCGTGCCTCGAAAGTGATGCAGGAGCGCGTCTTTCAGACGCCGAACATCCGGACGCTATTTGAACACAACACCGTCGGACTCTTTGGCGAAAACGGCCTGGAAGGCGCCCGCCTGGTGAAACGCAAGGGCGAACCGGACGAAGAAACGGTGGAGATTGCCATCGACGGTTTTTTCCTCGCCATCGGTCATACGCCCAATTCCGGTATCTTCAAGCCCTGGCTCGAAACGGACGGGAACGGTTATATCCTCACCCGTCCGGGTACGCCCTATACGGCGTTGCCGGGCGTATGGGCCGCCGGCGACGTGGCCGACCCGGTTTACCGGCAGGCCGTCACAGCGGCGGCCAGCGGCTGCAAGGCGGCCATCGAAGCCGAACGGTACCTGAGACGCCATTGCCTGTTGGAGTAACGATGACAAGTAAATAATAATGATATGAAGAAAACGATTTTATGGATGATTGCCGCTTGTGCGCTGTGCCAGGTGCTGGCGGCGCAGGACAGGCCCCGGGTGGTTGCACACCGGGGCTACTGGCAGTCGCGCGGATCGGCGCAAAACTCAATCGCGGCGCTGATACGTGCCGACGAGATTCGCGCCTACGCCGCAGAGTTCGATGTACACCTGACGGCGGACGGCGTCGCGGTGGTGAATCACGACAGCGCCATTGAAGGCCTCGAGATACAAAAAAATGCGTATGCCGCCATCAAGGACCTTGTGCTTCCGAACGGCGAGAAAATCCCGACAACGCGCGAATACCTGGAAGCTGCGCGGCGCACGCAGCTACGGCTGGTCTTTGAGTTGAAACCGCATGAAACGCCCGGCAGGAACAGGGAAGCTGCGCGGATTGCGGTCGAATTGGTAAAGGAAAAGAAACTGTTGCCGCGGACGGATTTCATTACCTTCAACCTGGACGCGGGCAAAGAATTCATCCGGCTGGCCCCGGAAGCGGACGTCTATTACCTGAACGGCGACCTGTCGCCGAAGGAACTGAAGGAACTGGGCTTTGCGGGACTGGACTATCACTACGACGTGATGCGTAAAAACCCGCAATGGTTCAGGGAAGCCAAAGCGCTGGGGTTGGGAATCAATGTATGGACGGTCAATGATACAACGCTGATGGGCGAGATGGTGGACGCCGGCGCGGACTTTATCACGACCGACCTCCCGAACGACGCCTTGAAGTGGATATCGACAACCTATCGCAGGGAATGAACCTTTTCAGGAGATTCATGATAGGGCTATGGCTGGCGGGCGCGGTGTATGCGACCGGGTCCGACGCGCCGAAGCGGGAGATTCGCGCCGTCTGGCTGGCCACCATTTACGGGCTGGACTGGCCTACGCAGCCGGCTACCGACGAAGCCGGACGCCTCCGCCAGCAAGAAGAACTGCGCACCCTGCTCGACCGCCTGAAGGAAGCCAACTTCAACACCGTCTTCCTCCAGGCCCGGCAGCGCGGCGATGTGATCTATCCTTCGGACATCGAACCGGCCTCCAAAGCCTTTTCGGGGAGCTACGGCGTGCTGCCGGGCTACGACCCGCTGGCCTTCGCCATTGAGGAATGTCACAAGCGGGGGATGGAATGCCATGCCTTCCTGGTCACCTTCCCGGTCGGCTCGACCAAGGTCGTCGAGGAACAGGGGGCGCAGTCTGTGGTGAAACGCCGTCCCGAGCTTTGCCTGCAACACGGCAACGGATGGTACCTGGACCCCGGACATCCCGGCACGTCCGACTATATCCTCGCCCTGGTCGAAGAAATCATCAGCCGCTACGACCTGGACGGCATCCAGTTCGACTACATCCGTTATCCCGAACATGCGCACTCCTTCCCCGACAGCCGGACCTTTGCCGCCTACGGACAGGGGAAAAGCCTGGCCGACTGGCGGCGCGAGAACATCAACCGGCTGGTGGAACGCGTCTATGACCGGGTGCGGCAAACCAAGCCCTGGGTACAGGTCAGCAGTTCGCCCCTGGGCAAGTACCGCCGGAGCATGGAAACGCCAAACGCCGTATGGACGGCCTTCGACGACGTTTACCAGGACCCCAAAGCCTGGCTCCAGGCCGGCAAACAGGACATGATTGTGCCGATGATGTATTACCGGGCCAACGACTTTTATCCCTTTGTGAACATCTGGGTGGAACAGGTTGACCAGCGCAACATGGTGGCCGGCCTGGGCGCCTACCGCCTGAACCGCAAGGAGGGCGACTGGAACCTCTCGGAGATGATCAGCCAGATCAACTATGTACGCCAACAGGGAGGCAACGGATGCGCCTTTTTCCGCGCCGGCTTCGTGGTCGGGGATGAAAAGGGGCTGTACAGCGAATTAAAGAACCACCTGTTCCGCTTTCCCGCGCAGCTTCCGCCGCTCACCTGGCTCTCCGACACGCTCCCCCCGGAAGCCCCGCAGGAGATCACGGTCACACGCGAAGACGACTACTTGCACCTTGCCTGGGAAGACCTCTCCCCGCCGGGCGAAAACACCTACACCGTTTACTACTCGCCCACCGACACGCTGGACACCAACCAGGCGCGTTACATCCTGGCCACCGGCCTGCGCAACCGGGAAATCTCCCTGCCGGTGGACGCCGAGGCCGAAAAGGGCTACCTGTTTTGCGTCACCGCCTCCAACCGCTACCGCATAGAGAGCCGGCCTTCCTACGAAACCTACTATTATCTTTCCTCTTTTGAGAAATAAATGGCAGACCTTTTGACAAGCGAAACAAAGAGCAAAACCAACTGGTATGCCTTCTACTGCCTTCCCCGTGCGGAAAAGAAAGTGAAAGACCGTTTGGAGGCGCTGGGCAAGGAGGCTTACCTGCCCTTGCACCGGGCGCCACGCGCATGGTCGGACCGCGTAAAAATGGTGGACATACCGCTCTTTCCCTCCTACATTTTCATCCGTTGCCGGGAGGGGGAGTTGCACCCCTTGCTACGGGAGGTGCACGGAGTGATACGCATTGTATATCACTGCGGACGCCCGGCCGTCATCCGTCCGCAGGAAATCGACGCCATCCGCCGCTTCCTGGAACTGGCCGTTGAGCGTCCGCTCTGCGAAGGCGAGGAAGTCGAAATCCTCGCCGGTTCGTTCCGGCACATCTCCGGGAAGATACGGAAGATAAAGAAGAAATACCTGATCCTCTACATCGAACCGCTGGGAAGCCTGGTCAGCATAGACCTGACGAAAGTCGCACGCCTCAACCGGCTCAAATAAATGATTTTATTTGCGCTCATGCGCGTGCATGAGCGGATAACTTTTTCTTTCTCTGCGGAGCGTAGCGTGGGGAGTTTTTAGAGGTTCCCTGAATGATTGAATCTTTGAATCTTTGATTTGGAGGTTTATTTCTTGACAGTTCCTTTGGAACGGTGTTTCCGGAAATAGTAGGCCAGTCCCTGCAAGTGCCGGAGATTGATTAGCGAGAAAACCCGGTGTGAGGAGAGGCGCTGGTAGGCGTGGAACATCGAGACGTGCGGCAGGTAAAATACCTTGTAGCCGGACTGTCTCATCCGCAGGCAGAAATCGGCGTCCTCCGGCCCATAAAAGATACGTTCGTCCAGCAGTCCGGTTTTCTCCTGCGCCGTCCGGCGGAACAGTTGGCAGGCGCCGATGAGGTAATCGACCTCGAAAGGCCGGTCGGCGTCCAGGTCGTAGCCGCTGTCCGGTGCGCTGCCCAAAGGCGCTTTGCCGCGCCGCCGAGTGAGGATCCGCCACGCCGCCTTCAGTTTCCCGCATATAGTGGGAAACCTCCGGCAACTCTCCTGTATCCTCCCGTCCTGTCCGTAGAGCTTGCAACCACACAGGCCGGCCTCCGGATGGTGGTCCATAAACGAGAGCATGGCTTCGAGCGCCGCGGGGGAGGCCTCCGTGTCGCTGTCCAGCAGCCAGGTGTATTCGCCCCCGGCCCGGCGGATGCCCCGGTTCCGGGCGGCGGATATGCCGGCGTTGCTCCGGTTTTCGAGGACGGTGACGTGCGGGTGGAGACGCCTTATTTCACGTAGCGTGGCGTCGGTGGAGGCGTTATCGACGTAGATTATCTCCGCCTGCGGGTCGCCGGCAAGGAAACGTAGCGAGGCCAGGTTCTTTTCCAGGTAAGGCCAGGAATTGTGCCCGATGATGACTACCGACAGCCGCCGCATAAGGGTTTACTTCCGGGAACGGGTAAGTTTGTTTTTCAGCGCCTTGCAGGCTTTCCGGAATTCGGAGAAGGAGGAGAAGCGGCGGATTTGCGACCGGATGAACCCGGGACGCAGGAAGAAGCGGAGGTTGTACCGGAACAGGAGTTTTTCCATTTCCCGGCTGCTCAGGCCCGGGTAGGAGAGGATGGAATGGTGTTGCACGTCGGTGGGCACATACTCGCCGCCCTCTATCCAGTGGTTTTCCGTGGCCAGGCGGTGGAACTCCGTTCCCGGGAACG
>JAISOP010000221.1 GCA_031275525.1 Tannerella sp. | reverse complement strand
CGGCACCGGGTTGTGCCGGTCGTCGGCACCGGGTTGTGCCGATCATCGGCACCGGGTTGTGCCGATCATCGGCACCGAGTTGTGCCGGATCCCATGCACAAATCCATGCCGCATGTCGTATAAATTCTCCCCCCCTTCTATGGCTTTTTTTCGTAAACGAGGCTTACCGGACGGCCGGCGGACTTCAGGAAGACGCCGAATACGTGCAATCGAAGCCGGTTTGCCTCCAGGTGATATTTGTAGATTTGAACGTGATTGACGCAACACCGATGACCCGTATCCCGGTTGAGGAGATACAAAAATTCGGAATCCATCCGGTATAGATAGCGACGGGTCGGCGTGGTACAGTGGTGGGTTTTACCGGTGACGGCAAATTCAATGTCGGCCTCTACCTCCGGGAGGCAGGGAGTGTGCGTGGCATCCGCATACTCGCATTTAACCAGTTGCCATCTCCCGGCAATCCGCTCCTGTGTGTTCCCATCCTCCTGCTGCAGGTCACAACTTGAAAAACCTGCCGAAAACAAAATGTGGACAACCACATATAAAGTGAAATGATATTCACGCATACAAATCTGTTTTTATATCTAATATCTTCTCCTTACATAACATGACAAAGGTGAATAAAATCAGACACTCAAACTGGACAAAAAACGTAAATGCGTTTGTATGTTTATGCTATTTTCCCAAACAGGGCATACGAAATGTGGCATATTCCACTGAAATCAACCTCGTACATCAAATTTATCCTGAAAACCAATCAATACAGGTGCACATAGTAGAAAAATACAACCTGCAAGGCGATGTCACCAAGTGAAGAAATTCACAGCGTCTCCTAAAGAATGCCCCCCCAAAAAGCAGAAATATGCTTTATAACATATTCTTTTGATGCGGCTAATTAATAAAAGCAGGCTACATTTACGCCGAATTTCAGGAAAGAGATGAGTATGAATAATGAACTTACGCTTTCGAGTGTGTGCGTGGAAAGTTTCCGCAAAGCAATAAACGGAAAAGAAACAGCGCTTTATATATTAAAAAACAGAACCGGTTCCGAACTGACGGTTACAAATTACGGTGCAAAAATAGTTTCGCTGACGGTCCCCGACCGAACGGGCAAGTGGACGGACGTCGTCACCGGTCACGATTCCATCGACGATTATCTGACTTCGGAGGAGCCGTATTTCGGCGCCATCTGCGGACGGTATGCCAACCGCATCGCCAACGCCCGTTTCACGCTGGACGGCACGATGTATAAGCTGGCCGCCAACAACGGCCCGAACAGCCTGCACGGCGGAATCACCGGATTCAATGCGGTGGTATGGGAGGTCAAACGGGTGGACGACCGCTCCATCGAATTGACATACCTTTCGATCGACGGCGAAGAAGGGTTTCCCGGCACGCTGGCGACGACCGTTACCTATACCCTGACGGACGACGACGAAGTCATTATCGACTATCATGCGACTACCGACAAGCCAACCGTACTGAACCTGACGAATCATTCCTACTTCAACCTCTCCGGCGCGGGTGACCCGTCCGTCGGCAACCATCAACTGATCCTCAACGCGGATTATTACCTCCCGACCGATGAAACGTCGATCCCGCTCGGCCCGCCGGAGAAGGTGGAAGGTACGCCGATGGATTTTCGCACGGCGCACGAAGTGGGCGAACGCATCAACGCCGACTTCAAACCCCTGGTTATCGGACGCGGCTACGACCATACCTTTATAATAAACAAAAAAGAAGCCGGTGAATGGGCGTTTGCCGCGCGTTGCAGTTCTCCCAAGACGGGAATCGTCATGGACGTATTCACAACCGAACCGGGCGTGCAACTCTATACCGGCAACTGGATGACCGGCAACCTGACGGGGAAAAGCGGCCGGCGCTACCCGCGACAATCCGCGCTTTGCTTTGAAACGCAACACTTCCCGGACAGCCCCAACCGGCCGGACTATCCCGGCGTCGTGCTCCGCCCCGGCGAAGCGTTCGAAAGCCGGACCGCATACAAGTTTTCAATCGAATAACGAACCTAAATAATATTTTTAACTAACAAAAGAAGACAATATGGAAACAAAAAAGAATTACATGCTGCCAATCATTATGATGATCTTCCTGTTCGGGATGATCTCATTTGTCACCAACCTTGCGGCGCCTATGGGCGTTGTATTGAAGAATCAGTTTGGCGTTACCAATGCCATGGGTATGCTGGGCAATCTGGCCAATTTCATTGCATACGCCGTGATGGGAATCCCCGGCGGCCTGCTGCTGCAGAAAGTCGGATACAGGAAAACGGCGCTGGTGGCCGTAGCGATCGGGTTTATCGGAGTGGGCATCCAGTATCTGTCGGGACATGCCGCCAGTTTTGCGATTTACTTGCTGGGCGCATTTGTCGCCGGATTTTCGATGTGCCTCCTGAATACGGTCGTCAACCCCATGCTGAATACGCTGGGCGGCGGCGGCAACAAGGGGAACCAGCTGATCCAGGTGGGCGGCTCGTTCAATTCGCTCTGCGGAACGCTGGTGCCGATACTGGTCGGAGCGTTGGTGGGCGAAGTAACCAAAGCCAACATTACGGACGTATATCCCGTCATGTATATCGCCCTGGGCATATTTGCACTCGTGTTTATTGTGTTGAGCATCGTATCCATCCCCGAACCCAACCAGTCACGGAGTACGGAACCGCTGGGCGGTCTGATCAAGGGAGCGCTGTCGTTCCGGCATTTCATCCTGGGCGCCGTCGCCATCTTCGTCTATGTCGGTGTGGAAGTAGGTACTCCGGGCACGATGAACCTGTTCCTCTGCGATCCCAATGCGGGCGGACTGGATGCAACCACGGCCGGATTTGTAGCCGGAACCTACTGGTTCCTGATGCTGATCGGTCGTCTGGTAGGAGCCTCCGTCGGCGGCAAGGTATCCAGCAAACTCATGCTCTCCGTCGTTTCCCTGACGGGTTTGATACTGGTTATTGCCGCCATTTTCTCCCCGCTTTCGCTGAAAGTATCCCTGCCGGTATTTCAAACCGGCGCCACGGGCAATCTTTCCTTCGGCGTCACCGAAGTCCCCATCAGCGCCATGTTCCTGGTGCTTGTCGGGATTTGTACCTCCGTGATGTGGGGCGGCATTTTCAATCTGGCGGTGGAAGGACTGGGCAAATACCTGGCAGCCGCTTCGGGTATCTTCATGGTACTGGTTTGCGGCGGGGGCATTCTTCCCTTTATACAGAACTGGGTGGCGGACATCGCCGGTTACCTGGCCAGCTACTGGGTCATTTTTGCAGGCCTGGCATACCTCTTGTACTATGCGCTGATCGGCAGCAAAAACGTGAACAGAGACATTGCCGTAGATTAAATCCGGAAGCCCTTCTCCCCCCCGGGAAAAGGGCTTCCTACTTATCATACAACTAATTCAGAACTATGGATACAGAACATGTAAGAAGTCGTTTTATCAAACATTTTGACGGCACTACCGGGACGATCTACGCCTCGCCCGGACGAATCAACCTGATCGGCGAGCATACGGACTATAACGGCGGATTTGTCTTCCCCGGCGCCATCGACAAGGGCATCATGGCCGAAATCAAGCCGAACGGGAAAAAGAAAGTCCGCGTATATGCCATCGACATGAAGGATTACGTGGAATTCGGCCTGAACGAGGAAGACGCGCCGCGTACCAGTTGGGCGAGATATATTTTCGGCGTTTGCCGCGAAATCATCAAGCGGGGCGGACGGATAGAGGGTTTCAACACCGCCTTTGCGGGCGATGTGCCGTTGGGCGCCGGCATGTCGTCGTCGGCCGCGCTGGAAAGCACGTTTGCCTTTGCGCTCAACGACCTGTACGGCCTGAACATCGACAAATTCGAACTCGCCCGGATCGGCCAGGCCACCGAACACAACTACTGCGGCGTGAAATGCGGCATCATGGATCAATTTGCTTCCCTTTTCGGAAAACAGGGCAACCTGATCCGGCTGGACTGCCGTTCGCTGGAATACGAATATTTTCCCTTCGACCCGCGGGGTTACAAGTTGGTGTTGCTGGATACGGTCGTCAAGCACGAACTGGCGTCGTCGGCCTATAACAAGCGCCGCGAGTCGTGCGAGCGGGTGGCCCGCCGGCTGGACGCGGAATTCCTGCGCGACGTCACGCTCGAACAGTTGGAAAGCATCCGGGGCGAAATCGGCGAAGAGGATTACAAACGCGCCGAATACGTGATCGGCGAGAAACAGCGCGTACTGGATGTTTGCGACGCCCTGGTGAAGGGCGATTACGAGACCGTAGGCCGGAAAATGTATGAGACGCACCACGGCATGAGTAAACTCTACGAGGTCAGTTGCGAAGAACTGGATTTCCTGAACGACCTGGCCGGGGAATGCGGCGTGACCGGTTCGCGCGTGATGGGCGGCGGCTTCGGCGGATGCACCATCAACCTGGTGAAGGAGGAATTGTACGACGCCTTTATCCTCAAGGCCAGGGAAGCGTACAAGGCGAAATTCAACCGCTCGCCGAAAGTCTATGACGTCGTCATCAGCGACGGTTCGCGAAAGGTGAGCGATTAGCGATAAACTCTCATTTAGTTTTGCCATTATGTGAGTTGGGACGTGAGTTCGAGGGAACGGAAGCCTTTCCGTTTCCTCCGCTCACGTTGACAAATATCTCTTCCTTCCGGCGCCGTCTGCGCCATTCGCTCATCTTGTTTTCGTCAGAACAAATCGCCGGAACATATATGGGAACCTCTAAAAACCCTAAATGCTACGCTTCGCTCCGCAGAAAAAGAAAAATTGGTCCGCGAATCAGGGCTGACGCATCTCCTCTTTGGCCTTGCCGAACGCTTCCATCTCATACCAACTCTCTGCTCCGCAGATGATCGAAGCAATGGCGATAAACAATATATCTTCCAAACTATGCTCTCGAGTACGGGCAACGCGAGGGTCTGTTAAATCCGAAAAATAACTCAGGGGACTTTTCATATGCTTTTTGGGCGGAAAGATAGCTCGTTTATGCATAACTGAAAATAAATTTAGATGCGTCAGCCCTG
>JAISOP010000199.1 GCA_031275525.1 Tannerella sp. | reverse complement strand
AACCATTCGTTCAGCGACGGCAACAAGCGCATTGCCGCCTTTCTGTTCCTCTGGTTTCTCGACCGCAACGGCATCCTGTACAAGCCCGACGGCTCGCACCTGATTGAAAACAACACCCTTGTCGCCCTTACGCTGATGATTGCCGAAAGCCGCACCGAAGAAAAGGACATAATCGTAAAAGTGGTCGTCAATCTGATAAATAAGAATAATTAGAAATTTTGTTTAATCGCAAAAATATGATTTTAAAAACAGGAATATTCATACTTTTCACGTTGATCATTACCATATCACTGGCTGTACTACAGCAAAAAATCAATCTTGATTTTGAAAAAATTACACTGCCACAATTAGCGCCGGCAATTGCATTTCTTTTAACCGTATTAATTTTTAAAGACTTGCCGTTTTCCGTTAATTTCCATTTCAATAAACCAGTTGTCATTAAAACGCTAATTGCTTTCGTTACTCCGCTTTTGTTATTTGGTATTTCATTTTTCGCGGGAAAACAGGCGGGATTAAACGTGAAAATGACAGAAAACTTACAGTCCCTTTTGCCAATAATGCTTTCAGGTATTCTGATTGGCGCAATTGCCGAGGAAATTGGCTGGCGCGGTTTTTTGCAGCCAACACTGGAAAAGAAATATACAATTCTAATTGCGGCAATAATTGTCGGCGCAATTTGGGGCTTGTGGCATATCGGACATTATAAAAACGGGTTACTTTTTATGTCCGGATTTCTACTTTTTAGCGTATCAGCCTCAATCATTATTGCGTGGTTGCTTCGTGGAACACAATTCAATATCATTATTGCAGCCGTTTTTCATATTGCAATAAATCTGGGATTTGCAGTGTTTTTCAAAAGCTCGCTCTCAGATTCAAGGCTAATGCTAATCAACGGAATAGTGTGGTTGATACCGGCAGCGATACTGTCTGTGATATTATTCATGCAAAACAAATAACTCACAATGAGCAAAAAAAAGTACGATTATGTTTGAGGAAATAGAAGCAGACCATCAAACTCCTGTCCGGCGTCATCCGGAACAAAGACATTGCGCTGACCGCCGACGAAGCCACCGGACTTTTACAGGTCATTACCGATTACGCTTATGCCCTCGACACGCTGGATAAATACGACTATCAGCAGCTTGCAGTAGAAGAAACCACCGAAACCGGCAAGTTTCACGCCACTTACGACAGCGCAATGGCGGCTGTCGCGCAGCTGAAACAGAAATTCGGCGGCAGCCCGCTCTTTGCCCGCGAAAAAGACGACTCCTTCAAAAGCTCCATTGCCACCATTTACCAGACTTTCGAGAACTGTTGACTAATGATTATCCTGAAATTTCAGACAGTAGAAACGCTGCATGCAACGTTTCTAAATAATCCACGTCCGAATAGAATCGGATGAAAAAAACCCTGACAGAGGGTTGAATCCTGTCAGGGTTGTGCATTCTCCGTCAACCGGAAAATGCGTCTGGTCCATCTGAACACCGGCGTTACGACTGCCGGCCGGCCAACACACGGCAAAGAACCAATACGACGATCGCCACTGCTAATATAGTCATAATAGTCGTTTTTTGAGTTGAATCGGAAACCTCACTCGTACCTGTCAAAACCAATGAGATTGCGGACAACATCAGCAATGCGTCCACCAAATCCTTATTTATTTTCACGACCTTTTCTATTTTTATATTCATTTATCCTCCTCTTTGTCTAAATTCTCCTCCGACGAACCGCCTATCGATTTCATGATCCCGAATAAACCTGTGCAGAGAGTAACCAATACAATGGCCACCTTCAGGTAATCATTTGAAATCATCGTGCTGCACGCCAGCACACATCCTGCAATAATCAGCAGGATGTACAAAAACTTCAAGAGTTTGTTATTTTGTTTTGTTTTCATCTTTATCTGATTTTAATTGTAATGAATCGGAATACATGGCTTCACGTCCATACATTCCCTTACCTATTATATATATGCCGTCATGCGGAAAGATTCGCTATGGAATCTTTCGCATGACGTTATGGAGCTTACTTAAAATCAAATAAGGAGTTTCCGCAAGGTGAATATATAATATCCCCTGCGGCAAAGGAGTGTAAAGTAGTTAAGAATTTGACAATCAGAAATAATTTCACTCACTTTGCGGAGTTGATTTTCACCCCTGAGACGAAATTGTTGCAATACTTTTTCCAACCCTCGCAACGTGCGTTTGTTTGCGATGTGATGAACCCCCTGACCGGAGGTTTGCCTCGGAAGTACACAAGTATGTCCTTTCAGTTCGTTGCTCAGCAATGTGAGTTTATGTGCTGTGTCTGTCGGGGGTTTCCGTTCGGTCAGGGAGGCTGTGGCGGCCACGGGTCGAACGCACAGCTGGTTACTTTCCCGCTTGATCTGCAAGTTGAGGAACAATATCCCCAAAAACAACACACCGGCAAATAGCCACTTTTCCATACCTCAGTCTATTTTTTTAGTTCTGAACATTTTCATACGAAAATGCCTGAATCTCTACAGGGCCAAGCAATCCGGACGACTGCAACGGCGAATGGGCATTCCAGGGATTGACATTGACCCACGTTTTCCGTTCTGTTTCCGGTAATTGCCAGTCGCCAATCAGGCGATTCATCCAGTTGTTGACCACTTCAACCTCCAGCGAATTCTCGCCTGCTTTCAGGACACCGGTTACATTCACCCGGTACGGCATAGTCCATACGCCTCCTACCGGCTGTCCATTCAACTTGACTTTTGCCATGACCATCACTTTCCCCAGATCAATATAATGTGTCTTTCCCGGCAATGTTTCCAGGGTAAAAATTGTGCGGTAGGTCGCCGTACCGGAAAAATACCGGATACGCGTGTCCGTTGACCTCGACCAGTCTTCCAGCGTTGAAAAAATCACCGGTTCTTCCGGGCCGCGTTTCCCCTGTTCGAATTCCACCCGCCACGGCATCTCGAAGGTCAGCAACACTTCCTTTTCCGGGAAATTCTCCCCGGCAGCAGGAGAACCTTTCGTGCGGAAAATCACGAATCCGCTTTCAAAGGGCTGCAATTCGAGCGGCAACGTCGTCGTTGTCTGGGTCGAATAAAAGACCGACAATCGGCGTATCTCACCCGTCATCGGGTTCCACCATTCCGGCGCCATCCCGGTTACGCGAACTTCCGGACGGAAAGTCACGGTTTGGTCACTCTGATTGGAAACAAAATAGATGTCTCCTTCCGGCAATGTCCGGTGGATAAACAGAACCGGGCTGTGCGGGTCGTCTGCCGTACTGAAATCCGGTAATATCTGTAAGGCGGCAAAAACGTCGCTGACGGACTGGCCATCGGCAAAGACCCTACCTTTTCCAACCGTACGATTTTTTTCATCCCCTGCTCCCCACAGTTTGCCGGCCAGCGATGCCACCTCCGCATCGGCCTGCGGATAGCCGACCAGACTGGGCGACAACTTCGGCGCCGGCCCCAGGATGGCTAATCCGTCATGAACCAGTTCGCTAATTTTGCACAGCACCTCCGGCCGCATCGTCAGCAGGGGCGGCAAAACAAGCAGGGAATATTGCATGCCGTCGGGCAAAGTCAACTTGCCGTCCTTCACCGAGGCGCGCGTCAGCAATACTTCCGCATTCATATAGTCAAAGGAATAGCCTTTCGGCAGTTCCGGTGTGCAGACGCCGGTCATCTTGGGCGCGTCTTCACCGATGAAATAGGCCACGTCAGCCACATACAGGCCTTGTTGCAGCATCAAGTTGCAACGCCGCAGGTAGTCGGTGAAAAGGTTCATCTGGCCAAACCATGTATTTTTACGGTTAAATTCATTGCCGAACCATGCGGCCAGACCCGGTTCGCGGTCTTCAAACGGCTGCTGGATATATACGTGCAGCATCGTACTGTTGATGCCTTCGGTGAAGAAGCGGTCGATCCGCTGTTTCATGATACCGGGATAACGGCTGAAGACAGGGCCGCCGCTCGTACACGATTCCGCCCATATTTTCCGCTTCCCGTAGATGTGCCCGCACGACGAGGCCGCACGATTTTCGATATCTCCCAGCGAACCTTCACTCCAAAACTCGCCGCCAATCTCGTCGGACTGTCCGCCATATTGCAGAAATTCACCGGGGAATCCCCAATGGCCATAATTTTCGAGCCAGGTGGTCAAACCGTGCCGGTTGCTGATTTCACACAGTCCGCCGACATATTCGTACGACACACGGTCGGCTATCAACCGGCGCAAATCCCACAGGAAACGGTCGGAAATATCGGGGCTTCCAACCACTACGCCGTTCAGTGCAGGCAGGTAAGGAACCGGGTCGTATCCGTATGCGGCTTTGAAATGTTCGATCATTCCGTCCGTCCAGTTCTGTCCGCCGGTTTCGTAGCTGTCCTCTACGACGACTTTGAAACTTGTGCGGTCTTCGAACGGAATCCGGCGCAGTATCTCGCCGATAAATACGTCGAAATGAGAGGCTACGTGCTGCCTGTTCAGTTTGTCGATTTCCAGTCCGGTACCTTCGGGCGAAGCCGGGCTATTCGTTACGCCGGTGGAACGCATCGCCGTCCGCGAGATAATCCACTCGCCCGCCGGGACATCCCATTCCAGCACGCCGTCCGAAACCTTTGCCGTCAGGTCAATGACCTGCCCGGGCGCTACACATAAGGCCGCAGGCACTTCGGGCTGCGTCTCCCACAAATAGTCATGCCACATGGGTAACGGCGTCTGGAACATTTTCGCCAGCGTTTTTTCCGCATACCGTTCCACCCTCGGCTGCGACGAAAGCGTCACCTTGGCATCGCCTCCGCCGGCTTCGTTCATGACAAGCCGGAACGAAGCCGCCTGCGTCTCGGGCAACGAGATAACAACCGGCGCATAGGGGATAAATCCCACATTCAGCGCCGCATTACTGCGGTCGATATGGATTTTTTTCAGGGAACGATAGCTGTCACCTTCTTTCACGAAAAGTTCCGCATCCGTCTTGATGGGCGTTTGTGTCGTATAGGTAAAGTTGCGGATGGAGGCCGGTTGCGGCAACGTCAGGTCAACTATCAGTGTCTGTCCGTCCTTTTTCCTTATATCCCAAGTCTTTTGTGCGAAATCACCCGGCGCCGGATAGGCGATTACCCGGATATCCTGTGCGTCTGTCCCCAGGTCTGGCAATTTTATTCGCATCTGTCCGGCGCCGGTCTTCTTCACCGTCACATCGGCCGATGCCAGATAGCGCATGCTTTCCTGCGGTTTCACCCACGGCCCACCAGACTGGCTCCACCCGGGACTGTTGAAAATACCGATTTCTATATCCAGTTCGGAAGCTTTTTTCAGGGCCGTATGCATCACTTCCCACCATTCCGGTGTCAATATTTTAATATCGCCGTAAGGGATTTCGCTGAGGCCGATATTGCCGATAAACGCACGGGTAATCCCCGCCACTTTCATTGCTTCCAAATCACGCACTACAGCTTCCTTCGAAATATTGTCGGAAATCCAATACCAGTAACATCCTATCCGCGTAGTATCGGGTATTGTGCGAAACCCTTCTTCTATCGCCCGGAAAGCAGCGCTTTCCTCCGTACGGCTTTCTCTGCATGACAGTGTTAAAATACACCAAACCAATCCCGTAAAAGGAATTAACATTTGCTTCTTCATGAGTCAACTCTTTTTTTATAAATTGGCTCAAAAGTCGAACTAAAATAGTTATCTTTTGCTTATGAAAATGATATTATCCTATTCATTTTTGACAGTGTCCGTGTAATAATACCGTTAATTATATGCTTTTTACTAATAGAGATTAAGTCAATTTATTTGGGTAAGAGAAGGTCTGTCTTAAATCCTGAAATTGTGCAAGGCAGCGCACAGGATAAAAACTCTTTCGACCAAAAGATTCTCTATCAAGCGGCAATCGTCTCTGACCGTCCGGTAACTTTGGAGAACATCTCCCAAATTCGTTTAAAATCTCGTGGCCAAAAATACAAAAATATTTTTACACAGGGTTTGAAAATACCAATTACCGTGCACGGTATGGTTTTGTGCATGACCGGTTCTGTGCAGTTCGGTTCCACCGAGGCCTAAAAGACTTAAAAGACTTAAAGGATTCGCTCCATTCCCTGAATGCACAAAACTATGCCGTTCCGAAAAAAAAAGTCCGGTATTTGAAATTTTCAGTACCTTTGAGCCGATAATTTGAGTATAAACAATTCTAAAAAAAGAGCAAATATGGAAGACAAACATGTAATTCCGATTCCGCCCGAAGTGCTGGCGCAGGCTCAAGCCAACATTGACGCAACGCTTGCCTTGCTCGCCCCCTATCTTTTGCCGTTGACACCGACCGAACGGCACGATTTACCGAAGATGGGCAACAAGACACTGAGTTTCGTCGAAAAGGCGCAGGTCTATGCACACCAGTATCCGCAATTGTGTCCGTCGTATCTCGACATGAATGCGTTTGACATGGATATGACCGATGCCACCGGACTGCGCAAGGTGCATATCGCCGCCAAACAGTTGTCGGATAATATCGACGACACGGTAATGGTAGCCGGTAGCGAGGCCTATCAAGCAGCGCTCGTGTTCTACAACGCCATCAAAGCTGCCGCTGCGCAGCATATTCCCGGCGCAAAGGAAGTGTACAGCGACCTGAGAGCGCGTTTCCCCAGAATAAAGCGTAAAAATGAGGAATAGACGGCTTTTAACAACAACGCAAGGCCTTGGATGGCAAAAATCCCCGCTGCAAAAGTCAATCCAGACAACGCAAACGGGGATTTTTCTTGTCTTTCCCCCATTTTCCTTGTTCCGGACAGGATATTCCTCGCTCCAGGCGGGATATTCCTCGTTTTTAGTGACAACGTCTCTGCTCTGAGTGAAAATATCCTCGCTTTTAGTGACAACGTCTCTGCTCCGAGCGAAGACATCCTCGCTTTAGTGAAGACGTCTTCACTCTGAGCGAAAACATCCTCGCTCCGGGCATCTCAATCCTCGCTTTTACTGACAACATCCTCGCTCGGAGCGACAATTTGTCGGTTCAGAGCATCCGGGGCCGCAATCATCGTATTCCTGATCTTCTTTGCCGCCTGCATCCTGTCTTTCAAAGACGGAACGGTTTCGTCCCGGTTCCGGGTTTGTAAGCCGCAATCGGGATTTACCCATAACCATTGGCAGGGATCGGTTTCATTATTTTCCCCAACTGATTTTTTGTTTCGGCAACCAAAAGAATGTGCGGCGAATGAATCACTCATGAGAACCACGTGTTACGCAGCTACACCAAGCGCCGCAGGCATTGCTCCGTGATCTTTTATTTATACTGTGCACGGTATGGTTTTGTGTATGACCGGTTCTGTGTAGTTCGGTTCCCCCGAGGCTTAAAAGACCTAAAAGACCTAAAAGACCTAAAAGCCTTAAAGAATTTGCTCCATTCCCTGAATACACAAAACCATGCCGCGCAAAATATAAACACGAGATCAAAGAGATAACGCCTGTGGCGTTTTTTTTTGATTGCCTTTCACTGGCTGACATTGTCCCGTAGGGAGGTTACATAACATGAGCGAGTAATAAACGCCGGAGCCGATAAGGTTCGGATGTTTTATTTCCGGAAAAGTGAAACGGCAGTCAAAAATACAGTAACTTTGTGCCTATCAAAAAAGTTTTATATGAAAAGAAGTATTTTTATTTTTTGGATGGTCTGTCTTGCGGTTTATCCGGGACAGGCGGGAGAGCATCCGTATGAGGCAGCGCCGGACGCGGTGTGGAATACGCGCATTTGGGAGGCTCGCTGGATTACGTGTCCGGACGAATCGCTTTATGACTATGGCGTGTATCACTTCCGGAAAGCGTTCACGCTTGAGGCCGTACCCGCCTCTTTTATTCTCAACATTTCTGCCGACAATCGCTACCGGTTGTTCGTGAACGGGCAGCCGGTATGCTGGGGACCGGCAAGGGGCGACTTGGCTCACTGGTATTACGAGACGGTCGATGTGGCTTCGCTGTTGAAGGCCGGCGAAAATGTGCTGGCCGTCGTTGTCTGGAATTTCGGAGAATATACGCCCGGCGCACAGATGACGCTCATGACGGGCCTGATTGTACAGGGAAATACGGAAGGCGAAGCGGTCGTGAATACGGATAGTTCATGGTAGGTGTACCGTAATCCGGCCTACACGCCCGTCACGGAGCAGCGGCAGGATGTCGGATGCGGCGACCGTGTGCAAGGGGCGCTCTATCCCTGGGGATGGGAAACGCCGGCTTTCGACGACAGCGGCTGGAAACGTTCGCGTACCCTCGACCGCGGCCAGCCGTACGGTACCGGCACGGGATATGACTGGGTGCTCCGGGAAAGGGACATCCCGCTGATGGAAGAATCGTTGCAGCGGATGGCGACCCTTCGCCGGACGGAAGGTGGCGTCGCCGTTCCCGACGGTTTCCTGAAAGGCACAACGCCGCTGACGGTTCCTGCCGGACGGAAAGTATCCCTGTTGATTGACCAGGCGTTCCTTACAACCGCCTATCCCGAATTGCATGTGTCCGGCGGCAGGGGCAGTTCCATCCGGCTGACCTACGGCGAAGCGCTGTACAGGGACGGGCAGAAAGGCGACCGGAACGAAGTGGAAGGACGAAAGATACAAGGTTCTTTTGATGTATTTTATCCCGACGGCGCGGCCAACCGCCTCTTTCGTCCGCTGTGGTTCCGGACGTACCGCTATGTGCAGGCCGACATCGAAACGGCCTCCGAACCGCTCGTGCTGAACGACTTTTATGGCATGTACACCGGTTATCCTTTCCGCGAGAAGGGGGCGTTCGAGAGCGATGTGCCCCAACTCCAAGACCTCTGGACGACCGGATGGCGCACCGCCCGGCTGTGTGCCCATGAAACCTATTTCGACTGTCCCTACTACGAACAGTTGCAATACGTGGGTGACACGCGTATCCAGGCGTTGATTTCGCTCTATGTGGATGGCGACGACCGTTTGGTGCGCAAGGCCATCCGGATGTTCGACTGGTCGCGTTCGCACGAAGGCATCACGACCAGCCGTTATCCGTCGCGCGTGAACCAGTATATTCCCCCCTTCTCGCTGTACTGGATTAACATGGTACACGACTACTGGCGGCATCGCGACGAACCGGCGTTTGTCGCAGCATGTATCCCGGCGGTGAAAAACATTCTGGATTGGTTTGCAGCGAAGGTGGATGAACGTACGGGTATGCTGGGCGCCCTGCCGCACTGGAATTTTGTCGATTGGCCACCCCAGTGGCCGTGGGACAACGAGCGGCCGTTGGGAGGCGTTCCACCCGGTGGCATCACCGGCGGCTCCTCCATCCTGACCCTGCAACTGGCCTATACGCTGAAAGATGCGATTGAGTTGCTGACTGCTTTCGGCGAACCGGAATCGGCCGCACGCTACGAAACGCTCTACCACAGGCTCTGCGAGGGGACGCTCGCTCACTGCTGGGACGCAAGTCGCCGGATGCTGAAGGATCATCCTCAAGGCGCCAGTTACAGTCAACATGCCAATATCATGGGCATCCTGTCCGACGCCGTACCCCGGGAGGAGCAGGCGGCTCTGTTCGAGCAACTCAATACAGACCCGTCGCTGATACAGGCCACTTTTTATTATCGTTTCTACCTCTTCCGCGCCCTCAAAAAGACCGGCGGAGCGGAACGGTACACCGCCATGCTGCAACCCTGGTATGACATGCTGCGTATCCACCTGACCACGTTTGCCGAGAACCCGGAGCCGACACGTTCCGACTGCCACGCCTGGAGCGCCAGTCCGAACTATGATTTCCTGGCCACAGTATGCGGCGTGGAGCCGGCCGAACCGGGATTCAGATCCGTCAAAGTGGAGCCGCATCTCGGCAACCTGAAATTCGTCAGGGGACAGGTGCCTCATCCGAAAGGAACCATTACCGTGGAGTTGAAAAAAACAAAGACGGGCATTTCCGGCAGCGTTTCTCTGCCGGAAGGCCTACAGGGGACGTTCGTTTTCCAGGGGAAAAGCATTCCCTTGGTATCCGGAAATAACACGATTCTTCTTTCCGCAAAATAAGTTCGGATGGAAACCGTTCAAATGGTCGCGCATGTATTTGCGGGAAAAAACGCATTGGGGAGTTTCCCGGACGTTCCGCCGCGTTTCCAGGCCGGCAGCGTTGTGTGCGACCGTCTGAATTGCACCCTTTCGGATTGTGACCAAAGCGAGGGTATGAAGGCTATAATTTGAGATCCATTTCAACGGATCCCGGTTTCACAGTTCACGGAAGATACAGGGGAATATCTCAAGTGAAGGGGAACTGTAAACACGAAGAATTCAGCGGGAAAAGATCCCCGTGTTCTTCGTGTTTCCGTGTTTAAAGATTCCATGAATTACACTTTTTCACACTAAATTCTATTGCCGGACGGCGAAAAAACGCTACTTTAGCGTGCTTTTTTGGAAGAGCATTTTAAATGTATCTAAATATATTATTAAATGACTGAACAAGACAGAATTATTGCGGTTGACATTGACGAAATAATGAAATCGGCCTACATAGATTATTCCATGTCGGTAATTGTTTCGCGTGCGCTTCCCGACGTCAGGGACGGATTCAAACCGGTTCACAGACGGGTGCTGTTTGGCATGAACGAACTGGGGAATACGTCCGACAAACCTTATAAAAAATCTGCCAGGATTGTAGGGGAAGTATTAGGTAAATATCACCCGCACGGTGATTCGTCCGTATATGGAGCCATGGTACGCATGGCGCAGGTATGGTCGCTCCGTTACCCGTTGGTTGACGGACAGGGAAATTTCGGCTCGGTTGACGGCGACAGCCCGGCAGCCATGCGTTATACCGAAGCCCGCCTGAGCCGGATGGCAGAAGAAATGCTGCGTGATATTGACAAAGAAACGGTTGATTTCCAGTTTAATTTCGATGACACACTGCAAGAACCGACCGTCCTGCCGACGCGCCTGCCGAACTTGCTTATCAACGGAGCTTCCGGCATTGCCGTGGGCATGGCAACGAACATGCCTCCCCACAATATCCGGGAAGTAGTGGACGCCTGCATCGCCTGCATCGAAGCAAAGGGCCACATCAGTATCGAAGAACTGATGAAGTATATTAAAGCGCCTGACTTCCCGACGGGAGCCACCATATACGGCTATGCCGGCGTGAAGGAAGCTTTTGAGACGGGTAGGGGACGTGTCGTGCTACGCGGAAAGGCCGAGATTGAAACAGACGGTCCGCACGAAAAAATCATCATTTCCGAAATACCCTACATGGTCAACAAGGCGGAACTGATTAAATACATAGCCGACCTGGTGAACGACAAACGTATCGACGGCATATCCAACGTGAACGACGAATCCGACCGTAACGGAATGCGCATCGTAGTGGACGTCAAGCGTGAGGCCAACTCCAACGTGGTGTTGAACAAACTGTACAAACTCACGGCCTTGCAGTCGTCGTTCAGCGTGAACAACATCGCACTGGTCAACGGGCGCCCCAAGCTGCTGAACCTCTACGATATGATTTCGCTCTTTATCGACCACCGAAAAGATGTGGTGAAACGCCGTACACAGTATGATTTGCGAAAGGCCGAAGAACGGGCGCACATTCTAGAGGGATTGATTATCGCATCGGACAATCTCGACGAAGTCATCGCGGTTATCCGCAGTTCGAGCAGTCCGCAGGAAGCCATCATCCGCCTGATGGAGCATTTTTCGCTTACCGAAATACAGTCGCGGGCGATTGTGGAGATGCGTCTGCGGCAATTGACCGGACTGGAGCAAAACAAGTTGCGTGCCGAGTACGAAGAAATTGCCAAACTGATTGCCTGCTTAAAGGAAATCCTTGAAAAGGAAGAGGAACTGATGAACGTGATTCGGGATGAGATGCAGGAAATCAAAGAGAAATACGGCGACGAACGCCGGACGGACATTGTTTATGCATCGGAAGAACTGAATCCGGAAGATTTTTATGCGGACGACGAGATGATCATCACCATCTCACACATGGGATATATCAAACGTACGCCACTGAGCGAATTCCGCACGCAGGGGCGGGGTGGGGTAGGGGTTAAAGGCTCCGAGACACGCGAAGAGGATTTTGTCGAATTCATCTATCCGGCATCCATGCATGCCACCGTTTTGTTCTTCACCGCCAAAGGACGCTGTTTCTGGAAAAAGGTATTTGAAATACCCGAAGGCGCCAGAAACTCCAAAGGCCGTGCCATTCAGAATTTCCTGAACATTGATTCGGACGACAGCGTCAACGCCTTCATCCGGATCCGGAACCTGACGAATGACACGGAGTTTATCAACTCGCACTACCTGTTGT
>JAISOP010000159.1 GCA_031275525.1 Tannerella sp. | reverse complement strand
CTCCCTCTGCCGCATCCGCAAAACGCCCCAGCTACTGGTCATGGGCGATTTCAACGACACGCCGTCCGACCGGAGCATCCGGATGCTGACCGACTCCGCGCCTCCCAAGTGGGCGCTGGTCAACCTGTTTGCCGCCCAAGCGTCGTCCGGCGCCGTGGGTAGCCATAAATATCAGGGCGAATGGTCGCAGCTGGACCAGATCATGATCAGCAAGTCCTGGAAAAGATACCTGAAAGCGGGCAGTCCGCAGACTTACAGTGCGCCGTTCCTGCTGACGGAGGACAAAAGCAAACGGGGACTGCGCCCCAAAAGGTCGTACCACGGATTCAAATACGAAGGCGGATTCAGCGACCATCTGCCGGTGACGGCCGACTTTTTACTGCCCGTCCGTTGAGTACATATCCGTATTGGCCCGCTTGTAGCGGCGGCGATACAACATCGGCTTGCATACAAAATTCTCCATTCATTAGACGCAGCGTTGCGTCCTGTTACCCGGCGGGCCGCATTCTCGTGGGCATCCCTTTGTCATCCATTCGCCATTCCCCCACTGAGGCCTGCGGATGAAGAGGTTTTTCCATTTCTCAAACCGCTCTGTATCAGACCGCCATTAGGGAAGCCGACTTCCATGCATTAGGGAAGGCGGCTTCCCGGTTCATTCTTTTGATTGGAATGGATGACAAAGGAAGGCGCAACATTCATAGCGCCTCAAAATGGATCATGCTTTATTTCCGGATTAATTTTTTTAGCTGGGCTAAATTCCTATGGTATTTCGAAAACTTGAAATACTCGTTGCCGATAGCCTGGTAATACAGGTCACGGGCAAATTGAATATCCTGTTTTTCGATGAAGCGGTCGAATACATGGTCTTGCCCGTTTAATATCAACTTGACAACCCGTGTATTAAACCGGAACCGTTCCTTCTTTATAATGGCGTCAATTTCATCCAGGCTTTTTACATAAGCGTAATTTAAGCGGTTTTCAATATCCGGGGGAATGGATTTATCCGTCAACTCGGCAAAATACAGCAGGTAGCAGGTGTTGGACAAATCATGTTGATTCAGCATGTTAAGAATAATCCGCTCATGCGTCCCGGTGATTTTAATGTCGTCGAGAAACAGCAGCCACTTGCCTTTCAAAAATTCCCTGTCCACGTAAAACGTATCGCCTTTGATTAAGTTGTAGCGCTGTTCCGCAGACATTTTCCCATAATCCTCCCGGTAGGAAACCGTCCGGTAAATCTTCGCTTCCTCGGCAACGGGGTATCCCCTATCAAATAAATAGTCGTTCAGCTTGTCCACAAAATAATTTTTCATATAAAAGGAAGCGGTGGGGATGTGCGAATATGCGCTTGAAAGGACCACTACCGGCTCTCCCCTGTAATGGGAGGAAAGACAGCGGGCCGTAAAACCGTCGGCTAATGCATAACCGTACTCTTGAGCAATGTTTTCCGCTCCATGCTTGAATTTGGAATAATCTCCGGGGACAAATTCAAATTCGTCCGGCGATTGAATTTGGTGTAACGAGAAATGAATCATCATTCCTTCATAATGCTGCTCTGATGTCATCGAATGTATAGTTTGAGTTTTTTATCAATAAGGCTTTAAAGCCAAAGTTAACAGCGCCGTTATAGTCTGTTTTCAAATTATCCCCCACGTGCAGCACGCAGGCTTTGGGTAGTTGCAGACGGTTGTGTACCTGTTGGAAAAAATTCACCGACGGCTTGGAAGTCCCTATTTCGTCCGAAAAAATGAAAAATGAAAAGTATTGGCTAATACCTAACTTTTGCAGCACGCTCCTCAATATTTTGCCTTCTATGAATCCGGTATTGCTGGCAAGGTTAAGCGTAATACCTTCCGCGTGCAGTCTATTTAGCATGTAGGGAATATGATCATTCAGCATTAGAGGCATAAAATGCATGAACAGCTCGTTTGACCTGTTCATCAGCGTTTCGGCGTCCTCCCCGGTTGGTTCCGGATTCCCGGCGCTCACCTTTCGCAGCAGCCGCAGGTACATATCCTTTGCGGGGATTTGGGTTTCGTGCATTTCGTTGTAGCGGTCAAAGATTTTATCCTGTTCCCTGATTAACTGTTCTATCTGCCATACATCCTGCTCACTCCGGCTGCACATCCCGGCAACGATTCCGGCTCTCTCCCTTTTTAAAAGGGGATGCGAGCGGATGAGCGTCAGCCATAAATCGAATGAAATGTGTTTTATCATTTGCCTGTTATCTACCTTTCATTTTGAGGGCATTGTCCTTACCTTGCATCCCTGTTAAGGCTTAAATCCTTTGTGTTCGAGGCACTGTTTCAGTTTCTGCAGAGACATCCAGATTTGGTTCCTAACGGTTTTCAGCGAAATATGCAACCTTTCGGCTATTTCTTTCTGCTTAAGCCCATTCATCCTGTCCAGGAGCAGTATCTCCTTACTGCGGGTGGGCAGATGGTTCATACAGTCGCGCAGGGCCGTTCTGAATTCGTGTACTTCCAGGGGGTGTTCCTCTTCCTCATACGGCGTTGTTTCCAGTCTTGCCAGCAACATTTTATAACTGGTTTCCCTGCGAATATGATTCAGCGTCCTGTTTTTGGCCATTTTGTACAAATAACCCGATACACTGCCGGTAATCTCAATGTTTTTCCGGTGATGCCACAAATACAGGAAAAGTTCCTGTACAACGTCTTCCGTATCGGGGCGACTGGCAATGAGACCGTAAACAAATTGACACAACAATTGATAATAGCGTACAAACAGTTTGTTGTAGCTGATATAACTGTCTTTTCTGATTCCTTCCATGAGCAAGGCATCGGTTTCGGCTGTATTTTCCATATAAATCCGTTAAATGAAATAAATCTATCCGGTTACAAAAGTAGCATATTTCTTTCAAGGAACTGCATGAACCGGGTGTATTCCAAGGGGAGCGTGTTATTAACTCATGCTACGCGGGACTATCATTTTTTACCTCTCGTAACAACTCGCGGGAAAGAATCCGAGCGCCCGGAAAACGTCCCGGAATCTAACACATGCGTTAGAGGGGGAAGCTGTTCCGGAAGCCCGCCCGCATGGGTTGGGGGCAGGCTTGCGCGGTGAGCCGTTAAGCAGCGAGTTCATAAGGAACCTCTAAAAATTCCCAAGAACTTGGAGCCTGTGCGTAACAGGGGCGGTTAAAATAAAAAGCGACCTTCCCTCACCTTCCGGAAGAGCGGTTGCGTTTCTTTTCCTTATCGGGTTTGCTGTTTCTTCCGCTCTGTTCGGGCCGCTTTTGCTTCGAAGGCGGTTTGGTATAATCCTGTTCGCGGTGCCTGTCGCGATGACCGTCGCGGTACTGGTTGCTGTTGGGTTTACGTCCGTTATTAGGCGCCACCCAAGCGCGCGTATTGCTTCTGGCCTTGTTGTAGCGGTGTTCCTTTGCAGAACGGATGGCTACCTGCGAATGGTTATGGCAGAAGCGGTCGTAGTCGCGCCGGTGCAGCCGGTTGCGAATCCACGGATTCGGGTCATGATTCAAAACCACCTTGTACATCCGGTACAGGTCGTACTTGTGGTAGCTCAAAGGCAAATAAAAACCGGATATCCACTTTCTGCCGTCCAAATAGTAGAACAGGGCACGGCTGACGTCAAAGTAGATATTCAGTTCCGGGAAATAATAGAATTCGGCGTAGTCGTAACCCGCCGGTCCCCACGCCGGCTGGAGGTCGATATTGACGTGAACGGAAACCGCCTGCGCTTCTACCTGACCGGCATGGAACAAGCCCAGCGCCAGCGCTAAACCTGAAATAACAACAAATCTCTTCATCTCTTTTACTCCTTTCATTTATTTATTTTGTCGTTAAAAACAGCCGTAAAGGTAATAAGATATTATCACATGAGGGAACCTCTAAAAACCCCCAATGCTCCGCTGAGAAAGAAAAAGTTGTCCGCGAATGCACGCGAATGAACGCGAATAAAATGATTCGCGGATATTCGCGTTCATTCGCGGACCAATTCTTCTTTTTCAGCGGAGCGGAGCGTTGGGAGTTTTTAGAGGTTCCCCATCATGATATAAGCGGACGGCTGGTGAAAACCTTCCCCCTACGCCGCCGGCCAGACGCTCGCGGCCGCGCGTTTACATCGTCGCACTGGAGCAGGACCTATAAAGTAATTAGCGTAGGGGGCATAAAAAAGGTAGCCCCCGTTTTTCACGGAAGCCACCTTTCACTCTATACAAAATGAAAACCGGAATATTACTTTCGGATGTTCAATTCCTTGATGATGGCGCGATACCTTTCAATATCCACTTTCACCAGATAGTCCAACAGACGGCGGCGTTTACCAACCAGCATCTTCAACGAGCGTTCGGTGCCATAGTCCTTTTTATTCACCTTCAGATGTCCAGTCAGGTGACTGATCCGGTAGGTAAACAGTGCAATCTGACTCTCCGCAGAACCCGTGTCTGTCTTTGATTTCCCGTATTTCGAGAAAATCTCTTCTTTTTTTGCTGAATCCAAATACATGCTCTTACTTGTAATAAATTAATACCATATTATTTAAGCGGTGACAAAGGTAGGTGTTTTTTTTGAATACGTCCTCGCTACCGGACTATTTTTATGGGTGTTGCTATTTTATGCGTACTTTTGCATCCGAAATATCAACGTTAAAGATGCAGAAAATAAGAAATATTGCCATTATTGCGCATGTGGACCACGGCAAGACAACCCTGGTAGATAAAATGTTATTGGCCGGAAAATTGTTCCGTGAGGGACAGGCCGAGTTAGACCAGTTTCTTGACAGCAACGACCTGGAACGCGAACGCGGGATCACCATCCTGGCCAAGAACGTGTCTATCCGCTACAGGGACTACAAAATCAATATCATTGATACGCCGGGACATGCTGATTTTGGCGGCGAAGTGGAACGTGTGCTGAACATGGCGGACGGCTGTCTGCTGCTGGTTGACGCCTTTGAAGGGCCGATGCCCCAGACCCGCTTCGTACTGCAGAAAGCGATTTCGCTGGGATTGAAACCCATTGTGGTTATCAACAAGGTGGACAAGCCCAATTGCCGTCCCTCCGAAGTGCAGGAGATGGTGTTCGAACTGATGTTCAGTTTGGACGCGACGGAGGAACAGTTAGATTTCCCCACTTACTTCGGCTCAGCCAAGCAGGGCTGGATGTCAACGGACTGGAATCAGCCTGCCGGAGATATTTATGCCCTGCTGGACGGTATCATCGAACACATCCCCGAGCCGGCTACGCTCGAAGGGCCTTCCCAAATGCTGATTACCTCCCTTGATTATTCGCAGTACGTGGGGCGTATCGCCGTGGGGCGTGTACACCGGGGCGAACTGAGGGAGGGACAGGATATTGTACTCTGTAAACGCGACGGTTCGCAGGTGAAATCAAGAATCAAGGAGATCGACATCTTTGAAGGGCTGGGACGGGCTAAGACGGCGTCCGTCAAATCGGGCGACATCTGCGCCGTGATTGGCGTGGAAGGCTTTGAGATAGGAGAAACCATTACCGACGTCCGGACGCCGGAACCCTTGCCCGTCATAGCCATTGACGAGCCGACCATGTCCATGCTCTTTACCATCAACAATTCGCCTTTTTTCGGGAAAGAAGGGAAGTATGTTACCTCCCGCCATCTCTACGAACGGCTCCTGCGGGAACTGGACAAGAATCTTGCCCTGCGTGTGGAACCGACGGATTCGGCGGATGCATGGCTCGTGTACGGCCGCGGCGTACTGCATTTGTCGGTCTTGATCGAAACCATGCGGCGCGAAGG
>JAISOP010000300.1 GCA_031275525.1 Tannerella sp. | reverse complement strand
GGCCATGAACACGGCTCCCACCACGATCATGAGTATCACGGTAAAGCCCCGCATGAACTGTTTGAACGCTCCGCCCATATATTTCCCCCCCAGTTCGGGCAGGCTCATGCCTTGGTTGCGCAACGACATCATCCCCGACAGATAATCGTGCACCGCTCCGCCGAAAATACTGCCGAACACAATCCACAGAAACGCCGACGGGCCGTACATCGCACCCATCACCGCCCCGAATATGGGGCCTAACCCGGCGATGTTCAGGAATTGGATCAAAAACACCCTCCACCATTTCATCGGGACATAATCCACTCCGTCGGCAAGCGCATAAGCCGGGGTTTTCCTGGCTTTCTCCACCCCGAAAATCCGTTCTACAAGTGTGCCGTAAATCACGTAGCCACCAATCAGCAATACAATGGAAACAAAAAAAGTAATCATCGGTATCTGTTATTATTCTGCAGGCAAAGGTAAAAAATAATTTGAACCGGTAAACGAACGCAAAAGGTTCATTCCGTTCGGGCGATTACGCATCGAGTAACCGAGCGGTTACGTGTCGAGTAACCGGGCGACGTCTCATCGAGTAACCGGGCGACTGCTCGCCACGCCTCCGGCTACCGGTATCTCAGGAATTCCCACAGCGGGCCTTTTTTGCCTCGCCGGCGCAGCTGTTCCATCACCGGCGAAGGCGCGTCGTCGGTGAATATCCACGGCTGGCCGGTGGCTTTGGCACGCGGTTGGATGGTGGCGGGGTCTATCTCTTTCGAGAGGTAATAAACCGGGTGAATCAGGTCGTCGGGCGAAGCAATGACCCCTTCCCGCAGGGCCATGTCACATAATTGCGTGTGGGGATAAACGCGCATCCCGATGTAGGGGAAATAAACCGTCAGCCCCAGTTCGCGGGAATGGGCAAAGGTTTCGTCCAGTGTCTCGTCCGTTTCGCCGTAGCCGCCGAGGATCAGGAAGTGGGCGTAAAAGATACCCAGGCGGCTGCAATACATGCTCTGTTCGCGGATGTCGGAGATGCGGAATTGCTTGTTGTAGCGTTCCAGTTGCCGGTCGGAAAGCGAGTCGGTGCCGAACTCGACATGCGTCAGGCCGGACTGCTGATAGAGTTTCAGGTCGTCGGCCGTCATATTGTGCGGCGCGAAATAGGCTCCCCAATGGATCTCGGCGCGGCTCTCTATCAGGCGTCGCGCCAGTTCTTCGTTGTATTCCCGATGGATGTTGAAAATGGAATCGGTAAAAAACAGGTAGGAAATACCTTTGGAGAAATAAAGTTCCTCGATGTTGGCGACAACCATTCGGGCGTCCAGCGTGCGGACGGACCGGCCGTCAATCAGGGGGTAGCTGCAAAAGATGCAGTTATAGGGACAACCGCGCTTGGTCTGGATGTTCAGCATCCCGCTCGAGCGCCAGTAATACTCCGCCCAGTCGCTCTCGACATGCAGCACCGGGCTGGAGATGTAATTCTTTCCGCGCCTCTTTCCGGAAACGTTGATGCGGAACGCTCCGCCGGCCTCGCGCCAGGCCAGCCGGTCGATGACGGTCGGGTCGGAACCGTCCGACAGGGCGACGATCAACTCCTTCAGCGCCGCCTCGCCTTCGCCCAGGATGGCGTAGTCGGGGTTCAGTTCGTTGAAGATCAGTTCCGGGAAGACCGAGAAGCCGGCGCCGCCCAGCACAATGGGCGCAGGCGTATGGGCGCGGGCGATGCGCATGATTTGGCGGTAGTGGGCGATGAACGGGTTGGCGTCGTAGGCGTGGGTCGAGTCGTCGAAGTTGCGCAACGAGATGCCGACCAGTTCAAAGTCGTTCCCTTCCAGGAAAGCGGCAAAGGCGTCGCAGGTCTCCAGGTTGAAGTCGAACACCTTGACCTGCCGGTCGGGAAGGTGTACCGAGAGATAACTGTGCAGGTAGGAAATGCCCAGCGGATAGACCGGATAGGGCGCCTGGTGCATGTTGGCCGAAACCAGGGCAATGCACTTCTTCATGCCTCAACTCCAGAAAGGATAGAAATTGAACCACTGTTCGGGATAGCGCCTTACGATGCGCTCCAGTTCGCGGGCGAAGCAGCGGGTCATCCCGTCGATCCGTTCCCGTTTAGGCTGTCCGGCCAGCGCGGGAATGGGCGCAAGGTGTATCCGGTAGCGCAGGGCCGAAACTTTCAGGGCGAAAAACGCCAGCACGGGTACCCGGAACTGCACGGCCAGTACGAAGGCGCCGATGGGAAAACGGGCTTTCCCGTTCAGGAAGTCACACTCCACGCTCTTCGCGCTCCCGAACGTCCGGTCACACGGCATGATTACGATTTCACCCTTTGCCAGCGCTTCGCTGATCAGGAAGACGTGCGCCAGGTCGTCCCCCACCGGTATCAGGCAGACATTGTTGTTTCCCAGCGCTTCCATGCGGTTTTTCTGCACCTCCTTCGCCTCGCCGCCGAAGACCAGGACGTGGATACGCTTCTTCTGCTGTCGGAGCAGGTAGCCGCAGAGTTCCGGGTTCCCGGTGTGCGCCCCGGCCAGGATAAAGCCGCGCGGCCCGTCGAGCATCCGCAGGAAGAGCGGATTGTCGGGGTTTTCGATCTCGAAAGCACGCCGGCCTGCATAGACGGCAAAACGGTCGAGCAGCATTTGGCCGAACAAGTAATGGTTCCGATAGGTTTTCAGGAAGGACCTGAGGGGCGAATAGCCGTGGTGCGCCCGGAAATAACGGTAGATGGCCAGGTATCCCTTGCGATAGAAAAGCATGTAAAAGGGAATGACGAACACCAGCAGCGCGTATCCGGCGCGCACGTCAACCAGCGAAAACGTAACCTTCAGCGCCTTTTGTCCCAGCGTATGCCCTCCGGTCACGCCCTCCCATTCCTTTTCCCTTTTCACCCCCATGCCCTCAGCCGTTCACTTTGGATTCAATGTAGCCGTAGAACTCACGGATCGTGGTGATATGCGCCATTTCCTCCGGCCTGATTTTGAATCCGAAGCGTTTCTCCACAATCACGACAATATCTACGAAATCCAGGCTGTCGAGTCCCAGGTCGTCTTTCAGCTTTGCCTCACCGGTAATGGCTTCCGACTCGATTTCCATCTCTTCGACCAGGAAATCCCTGACCTGCGATTCTATTTCTTTTCTTTCCATACTGACAGGTTGAGTAGTTTACTGTTGATGATATTTTCCGATAATGAGTGTACAGTTGGTGCCCCCGAAGCCGAACGAATTGGACAGGAAGCGGTCTATCCGCCGCTCGGCCGTTTGCGTGATGAGGCAGAGGTTGCGGGCGGCTTCGTCGGGCGTTTCGAGGTTGAGGTTGGGCGCGATGAAGCCGTTTTTCATCATCAGTAGCGAGTACACGGCTTCGCTCGCGCCGGCCATCCAGCATTCATGGCCGGTCATGGACTTGGTCGAACTGACGGGCGTCTTCTGCGTGCCGAACAACCTGTCCAGCGCCAGCGCCTCGCACCGGTCGCCCTGGGGAGTGGAAGTGGCATGGGCGTTGATGTAGTCGATGTCGCGGACATGCAGCCCGGCATCGGCCAGGGCACATTCCATCGCCCTGCGTGCGCCCTCCTCGCCGGGCTGAGAAACAGCCCCGCCGTTGGACGAAAAGCCATAGCCCAGTACTTCGCCGTAAACCGTTGCCCCCCGCCGCGCCGCCGATTCGGCCTCTTCGAGCAGCAGGCCCGCCGCGCCGCCACCCGGCACCAGCCCGTCTCTCGCGGCATCGAACGGGCGCGACGCCCCCGCCGGGTCATCCATCCGCATCGAGAACGCACCGAGACCGTCAAAGCCGGCCATCGAATAGACGTTCGTTTCCTGCGCCCCGCCACACAGAATCATCTCCTGCATCCCGTCGCGGATAAACACGTAACCCAAGCCGACGGCATGGGCGCTGCTGGCGCAGGCCGCGCTGACGGTCATATTCACGCCGCGCAGCCCGAAGATCGCCGCCAGGTTCATGGATACGGTCGAGGTCATGGAGCGGAATACCCCGCCCGACCCGATCAGCAGGGAATCTTTCTTGTCGCGCATGATTTCGTGGCATTCGACGACGGCCTGTGTTGACGAGTCGTTGCCGAAGATGACGCCCGCTTCGCAGCCGGCCGGACTGTCCGGGTCGAGGCCGGCCGTGGACAGCGTTTCGCGCGCTGCCATGCAGGCATACTCGCCCTCTTCGGAGAGGGACATGCGCTGCCGGCGGTCGAGCCATCCCTTGAGCGTGGGACGTGCGACGATACCCGTCAGTTGGGAACGGTAGCCGTAGGCTCCGCGTGCCGGGTCGATACCGATGCCCGACTTTCCCGCATACAGGGCCGCCGCTACTTCCGCGAGGCTCGTTCCCAGGCAGGAGTATATTCCCATCCCGGTGATTACGACACGTCTTTTCTTCACGGCTCAGGAATAAATGCCGCCGTTGATGGAGATGATTTCGCCGGTGATGTAGGCTGCCCGCTCGGAGGCCAGGAAAGCCACCAGCGCGGCCACTTCCTCCGGCTGCCCGAAGCGTCCCAGCGGGATATTGGCCTTGAGCGCCGCCTGGTCCAGGTCTTTGGTCATGTCTGTAGCAATGTATCCGGGTGCGACGGCGTTGACGGTCACCCTACGTGCCGCCACTTCCTGCGCCAGCGCCTTGGTCGCCCCTATCACAGCCGCCTTGGCTGCCGAGTAGTTCGTTTGGCCGGGCAGTCCCTTCAGCCCGGAGAGGGAAACGACGTTGACGATCCGCCCGTCGCGCTTCATCAACATGGCTTTCAATATGCGGCGCGTCACATAGAAGAATCCGTTCAGGCTGGTGTTCAGGACGTCGTGCCACTGGGCGTCCTGCATGAAAATCATCATAGCATCTTGCCGGATGCCGGCGTTGTTGACCAGCACGGCAATATAGTCGTCCGGATGCTGTTCGATCCAGCCGTCCAACGCCTGGTCCACCGATGCGGCATAGGCCACATGGAAAGGCAGCAACTCGGCCCTCCCGCCTTTTTCTTCTATCAACCGCTGGGTTTCCAGGGCTGCCTCTTGATTTGAAACGTAATTGATGAGTACCGGAAAGCCTTCGGCCGCCAACTCTAAACAGACGGCACGCCCAATCCCACGGGAGCCTCCCGTTACTAACGCATATTTCATAAAAATTGTATTTGAACGCCCTTTTCCGCATGGAGATAGGGCTTTATTTTTCGATTGTGCAAAAGTACGAAAAAAAATGAGAGTGAAAAAAATCGCAGTTCTTTTTCTTTCATTTATCTTTGCAGCCGACAACAAATCAAAATGATGGCAGAAAAAGAACTACTTATCGATGTCTGGGCGGTATTGCGCCGAAAGGCGCCGACCTTAGCGAAATGGATTCCTTCGTTCGCGGTGAACGGCCTTTGCCGGCTGATTCATGCCGACGAACTGAACGGCATCGTGGAACGCTATCGGCACCTGGAGGGCGTGGCTTTCATGCAGGCGCTGGTAAGGGAATTTGACATCAAGCTGGAATTGTCGGGCGAAGAAAACCTGCCGCCGGCCGGCCGGGCATCTATCTTTGCTTCCAATCATCCCCTGGGAGGACTGGACGGCATCTGCCTGGCCGCACTCCTGGGCGAGCGATACGACGCGAATATCTATTATCTGGTAAACGACCTGCTACTGTTCGTCCCCAACCTGCAATCCATTTTCGTCCCGGTCAACAAGCACGGTGGGCAAAGCCGGGAGGCCGCACGGCAGATGGAGGCCGCCTACCGTTCCGACCGTCAAATCCTCACGTTTCCGGCCGGACTCTGTTCGCGGAAACAGCGAGGGCGGATTTGCGACCTGGAATGGAAGAAATCTTTTATCCAAAAGGCCATAACCTACCGGCGCGACATCGTTCCCATCCATTTTGAAGGACGCAATTCCGACTTTTTTTACCGTCTGGCGAATATTCGTAAAGGTTTGGGTATCCGGATGAACATCGAAATGCTATATTTGCCGGACGAAATGTTTAAAAACAAACATCAGTCATTCCGTATCCGCATCGGCAAGCCGATTCCGTGGCAGACGTTCGACCGTACGAAACGCTGGAGCGAGTGGGCGGAATGGGTGAAAGAAAAAGTGTATCTGTAATGAGATGGTACGGAAAGAAAATCGCTAAAGCGATCTGGGGCAGTTTCTGTTTATTTGGCGCCACTCTGTTTGTTGAAGATTTTTATCAGGCAGTAAATCACCCTGAAGTTTATCCTTTTGGAGCGGAAGGCCCGGTTGCAGGCATTTGGTATTATAAAACACAGGAATTATATCTTTGGTTTGCTATAATTTTGGTTTGTTGGTGTGCGGTCGGTTTGCTGTTATGTTTGTTGCAACATAAGTTCCGATATTTTAAGTGGGGAATTACAGTACATTGTTTTCTCACTTTATTGTATATACTCATTGTCAATATGGACAGTATAGGATTTGCAACGCAAAACGCTGTAAAATGAGAAAGAATAAAATTGTAAGTACAAGCAAATAATATATGATGCAAGAAATTATCCGGCCCATTGAGCGGGCTTTCCTGAAAAAGGAATTGACTGCGGAAAAGAGACTCCGGCGGACGAACAAGTCCGGTAACGAAATCTACATCATCACCTCGGACGACGCTCCGCACACCCTGCTGGAAATCGGTCGCCTGCGCGAAATCGCCTTCCGCTACTACGGCGGCGGCACGGGACTGGAGGCCGACATCGACGAGTTTGACACGATGCCGGGCGCCTACCGGCAACTGATTGTCTGGAGCCCGCTCGAGGAACAAATCCTGGGCGGCTACCGTTTCCTTTGCGGCTCGGACGTGAAGTTCGGCAGCGATGGGAAACCGCTGCTGGCTACTTCACACCTGTTTAACTTCTCGGACGTCTTCCTCAAAGACTACCTGCCCTATACGGTGGAACTGGGACGTTCGTTCGTCACGCTCGACTACCAGATGACGCGGGGACGTTCCCGGGGGCTTTTCATCCTCGACAACCTGTGGGACGGGCTGGGTGCGCTGACCGTCATCGAACCCACGCTGAAGTATTTCTACGGCAAGGTGACGATGTACAATACCTACGACTCGGAAGCGCGGGACATGATTCTGTATTTCATGAACCTGCACTTTCCCGACCCGGAAGGACTGGTCATCCCGATTCATCCCCTCCGTACGGAGATTGACACGGCGCAGATGCAGGCGCTATTCCGTTACGACAACCTGAAGGATAACTACAAAATACTCAATCAGCAGGTGCGCAAGTTGGGCATCAACATCCCTCCGTTAGTGAACGCCTACATCAGTCTTTCGCCGAAGATGCGCGTGTTCGGCACAGCTATTAACGACGAATTCGGCGACGTGGAAGAGACGGGGATACTGATTGCCGTGGACGAAATCCTGGAAGAAAAGAAAAAACGTCACATTGAAACCTTCCTGGCCGAAATGGAAGAACCCGACTTCCGCCCGATCAAAATCGCGTATGACTGATACAGTTAATCGAGAATGAATGGGACTGCGCATCCTCTTTAGTCAACCGTAAACCGTTTCAGGGTCGTATTTCATCCGGCGATAATATGTATCCGTTTTCCCTCTGACCTGCCCGACACATCCGACACCAGCTACGCCGTTTCTTTCAGACAGGCATCGGGTGTCGGTTGCCTCAACTCATTTTCGCACAAAAGCCTTATCCGCCACCAGACTTCCTACCCGGAGGCCTCGTCTGTCCCCACAGCGCTTTCTGTTTTCCGGGTTCATTCTTTTTTGAGGCGCTATGCATTTTGCGCCTCCCTTTGTCTTCCATTCCAATCAAAAGAATGAACCGGGAAGCCGCCTTCCAGGGACAGGCGGCTTCCCTAATGCAGGGAGGCCGACCTCCCTAATGACGGTCTGATACAGAGAGGTTTGAGAAATGGTACAGCCTCTTCATCCGCAGGCCTCAGTGGGGGAATGGCGAATGGATGACAAAGGAGTGCGCAAAAATACGGTGAGTTATCCCTGTACCTCTTTTTCGTTCAGGCAAGTTTTTCGCGGATTTTTGCTGCGATTTGGGCCAGTTCTTCCGGCGTCTTTTTCAACTTCGGATTGCCGAAAAAGATGTCGGATTCTTTCCTCAGAGGCACCAAATGGATATGGGCATGGGGTACTTCCAAACCAATAACGGTCAATCCGATGCGTTTGCAGGGAATAGCCTGCTCCAAGGCGCGGGCGACGGTTTTGGCAAACGTCATCATACGCCCCAATACCTCATCGTCCAGGTCGAACAGGTAGTCCACTTCCTTTTTCGGAATGACCAGCGTATGTCCTTCGGCGAGGGGGCTGATGTCCAGAAAGGCGAAAAACTCGTCATTCTCGGCAATCCGGTGACTGGGGATTTCGCCGGTCGCAATGCTGCTGAAAATAGTAGCCATCGTTTTATGTATTTATTTCTTGACCGGTTATATGGATATTTCCAAAATCTCGAACTCGACAACACCCGAGGGAACTTTGATTTCCACAGTGTCGCCCGCTTTTTTTCCGATCAGTCCTTTGGCAATCGGCGTGTCCACGGAAATCTTGTTTTCTTTCAGGTTGGCTTCCGAATTGGAGACTATCGAATAAGTCATGACGGCGTTGTTCCGGAGGTTTTTGATTTTGACCTTGTTCATAATCTGAACAACGTCCGTTTGAATCCGTGCCTCATTAATCATCCGCGCGTTTGAAATGAGGTTTTTCAACTGTGCAATCTTCCCTTCTAAAATACCTTGCGCATCTTTCGCCGCATCGTATTCCGCGTTTTCGGACAGGTCGCCCTTATCTCTCGCTTCTGCAATCTGGGCGGAAATCTCGGGACGTTTCACGCTCTCCAGATAATTAATTTCGGCCAGTATTTTATTATAGCCTTCTTCTGTCATGTATGTAACTGCCATTTTTATATTCTCCTTGTTTTTTGATTTCAAAAACAAAAAAAGAATCCCGGCTACATACGTAAACCGGAATCCATTTCCTTTAAAATAATCTTATTAATCGTGGCAAAGATAATTCTTATTTTACGATTCGTAAAATTTTCGGGAATGCTTTATAACATAGTTTTCTTATAACACAGCCTGTATTTCCTTCTCAAGCGTGTTGATATCCTCCACGCGCTTCACCGGATTGCCCTGCCTGTTCAGGATGAAAATTGCCGGCAATTGCCTGACATTATACAGTGCGGCTGACTGGGAATATACCGACTGCGGGTCACGCACGCAGGTCCAGGGCAAACCGGAAACGATGTTTTTCCACAAATGCGTGTCGCTGTCCAGCGAAATCTGATAGATATCCAGCCCTTGCGTATGATAGGCCGTGTAGAGCCGGCTAAGCGTCGTGTTCAGTCCCGCCGACCATTCCGACTGATAGACCGTGAAATTCAATATCATCACCTTGTCCCCGGCCACATCGGAAAGCTTTATCTTTTCACCGTGTATGCCGGGCAACTCGATGTCCAGCAGCGTGACTTCCTTCGCAATCTTGTCCAGATCAATCGTACGTTCGCTCCGAAGCACTTTCAGAGATTGCAGTGCAAGGTTATACAGATGTTTGGCACGCGGGCTTTCCGGATAAAAATGATTATAGCTGGTCGCCACCGCACCGTAGGCACGTGAATCGGTCTTGTCATACAAATCGAAGAACAGCAGTCCGTCAATCTGCTGGAAAAGGGCGAAATAGGACGTCGTAGTCATCGGTTGCGTGTAAATGTATTTCAGTGCGATTTCTTTGTAGTTATCAATTGCTTCCTGCACCTGGCTTTGATACAGGCTGTCGGGGATCATCCTCGATTCGTATTCCTTACGCAAGCGCTTGATGGCCTGGTTCGCATCCAGTTGAGCCAGCGTGATTTCCTTGAAGGCAAGTGCATTGGCCGAGCCTTTCACCGTATATGACGTGGCAAACGTGCCGGCATCGGCCACGAACGAAAGCACCTCGGTCGAATCTACGGCAAAATTAATCAACTGGTTGTTTAACCGGAGATGATAAAAATCGGGGTAATCCGGACTCGGCTGCCTGAAGGAGAATTTCCCGGAAGCATTCAGTTTGGCCGAATCCAGCGTCACCGTCGCCGAAAGTCCTACATTGTCCAAATAGACCGTCTGTCCGTCGGCGCCGGCAATGATGCCGTTCACTTCAAACTCAGGCGATTGCCCGCAGGATATGCCCATTCCCAAAACGCAGGCAATCCCTAAAATACGATACACTTTATACTTCATATAGAGAAAATTTACTGTTTCATGCTGCAAATATACGTTATTTTATATTGGATAAAAAAATAATCTCCTACATTTGCACGCATGAACGAAGTAAGTATCAAATCCATTTTGGAACAGGAGGCCGAAGCGGTTCGCAACATTCCGGTCGGTACGGCGTATGGCGCTGCCATAGAACTCATTGTCAAGCATGTCCACCATTTGGGGGGAACACTGGTCATCAGCGGCATGGGGAAAGCAGGCCAGATTGCAATGAACATCGCAACCACATTCAGTTCGACCGGTACGCCGGCCTGTTTCCTGCACCCGTGCGAAGCGCAGCACGGCGATTTGGGCATTGTGCGCAAAAATGACCTGATGTTATTGATTTCCAATTCGGGGAAGACGCGTGAACTGGTCGAACTGGTTCAACTGGCACGCGAACTGGTGGAAGACATACCGTTTATCGTCATCACCTCCGACCTCGACAGCCCGCTGGCCCGGGAAGCCGTCCTGTGTCTGTCCACCGGCGCTCCCCGGGAAGTATGCCCGTTGGGATTGACCCCGACGACCTCTACGACGGTCATGACCGTTATTGGCGACGTGCTGGTGGTTGGCGTGATGCGGAAAATCGGCTTTACCAGCGCCGATTATGCCAAACGTCATCACGGCGGTTACCTGGGTTCAAAGAGCCGCCAACAGAGTGAAAATGAAAATACATGATTTAAAGACATGATTTGATGAGGAAAGTAATCGGAATAGGGGAAACGATTCTGGATATCATTTTCCGGGGAGATCAGCCTCATGTAGCCGTTCCCGGAGGGTCGGTGTTCAACGGGATGGTATCACTGAGTCGCCTGGGTATTCCCGTCGCCTTTGTCAGCGAACTGGGGAACGACCGTGTGGGAGACATGGTGCGCCGGTTCATGCGCGAAAATGGAATGACAACCGACTATATGGACGTTTATCCGGAAGGAAAAACGCCTGTTTCACTGGCTTTCTTGAGTGAACGGAATGATGCCGAATACCTCTTCTACACCGGTTACCCCGATCGGCGGCCGGAGTTGACGTATCCTACGGTCAACGAAAATGACATTTTTGTTTTCGGTTCCTTCTATGCACTGGACCCGCTGATTCATCCGCGGATTGTCGAACTGCTGGAATACGCCCGCAAACGGAAAGCGATTGTTTACTACGATCCGAATTTCCGGAAGATGCACACACATAAAGCGATTCACGTGCGTTCGACAGTGATGGACAATTATGAATATGCCGATATTGTCAGAGGTTCGGACGAGGATTTTCTTAATCTGTATGGCCGGACAGACATGGAGGCGGTGTATCGCGACGAGGTGCATTACTATTGCAAGACCTTGGTTACGACGCATGGGGCAAAGGGTGTCCATCTTTTTACCGAAAAATTCCACCTTCATTTTGATGTTCCTGCCGTCACGCCGGTCAGTACCGTCGGGGCGGGCGACAATTTCAATGCCGGCGTCATTTACGGGCTTATCAAACAGGGTGTCGGATATCATGATTTGCCGGGGCTTGATGCGGAAGCATGGAAGCAGATCATCCGTTCCGGCATGGAACTCTCGGCCGAAGTCTGTCAAAGTTATGCCAATTATATCCCGGTTGATTTTGCGGAAAAATTCTCGCGAGGTTAAAGAGGAAATCATGGAAACAGCAGAGCCGGAAGGAAGCGGGAGGTCATGGTTTCCGCCGGCGGTTCCCGGCGGTGCGACGGAGGTGTTGCTTCATGCCTGTTGCGCCCCATGCTCCGGCGCCGTCATCGAATATTTGCTGGAAAATGGCGTGCACCCGACTGTGTTTTATTTCAATCCGAACATCTACCCACAAGTGGAATACGAACGGCGGAAAACCGAAAACATGCGCTACGTCAAATCACTGGAACTGCCTTTTGTGGATGGCGATTACGACCATGCGGCATGGCGCGAGCGGATGCGTGGGCTGGAGTGGGAGCCGGAACGGGGCGCCCGGTGCATGGCCTGTTTCAGGATGCGTCTGTACGTTGCGGCACAGTATGCCCACGTACACGGTTTTACGGTATTCGCCACTACGCTGGCTTCCTCGCGCTGGAAAGACTTGCGCCAAATTAACCGGGCAGGTTGCGAGGCCGCGGCATCCTTCTCCGGCCTTGTCTTCTGGGAACGGAACTGGCGCAAAGGTGGACTGAGCGAACGACGCAATGAACTGATCAAACAATATGGGTTTTATAACCAGACCTACTGCGGATGTGAGTTCGGACTTTCAAGAATGGAGAAATCCCTATGAGGATTGTGCATACCTTGATGCGCTTTGTGGTCTAAACGTTTTCTACCGCTATATTCCTATAGATTATTTGGCAATCATTCTGCTTTGATGTGATGTGATAAAGGGGACCTCTAAAAAAACCCCCAACGCTACGCTCCGCAGAGAGAGAAAGAAAAAGTGGTCCGCGAATGCACGCGAATATTCGCGAATAATTTATTCGCGCTCATTCGCGTACATTCGCGGACCAATTCTTTTTTTGTAACTACTCAGGTACTATTCGTAATTTGAATATTAGCCAGACATTTCAAAGCCACGAACACATCCTGCCCATTTTTGATAGCAGTATCAATAATCGAGCGAATCCTTGCAAA
>JAISOP010000122.1 GCA_031275525.1 Tannerella sp. | reverse complement strand
TTTTGGGCGGAAAGATAGCTCGTTTATGCATAACTGAAAATAAATTTAGATGCGTCAGCCCTGGGCACGGTGGTAGATCCGAACATCAAGAACGAATTGACCACCTCCTACGAAGGCGGTTTCGACCTGAACCTGTTCAACAACAGGCTGGCGCTGAACTTCACCTACTACCACGCATCTACCAAAAACCAGATTCTCTCGGTCGCCATCCCCACCTCCACGACCTTCTCCAGCCGCCGCATCAATGCCGGGGAGATACAAAACAAAGGCGTGGAAATCATGCTCTCCGGCACGCCGGTACGCACCTCTTCCGGATTCGCGTGGGAAAGCACGTTCAACTTCTCGCGCAACCGCAACATGGTCGTATCACTCGTGGAAGGTAGCGATACGTATGTGCTTGCCCAGGACCGCGGCGTAAGCGTCGTGGCCGAGCCGGGCAAGCCCTTCGGACAGATCAAGGGCGTGAAAATGGTCTGGATACGGGACGCCGAAGGCAACCGCCTCATCGACCCCAACACCGGCCTGCCCATCCGCTCCTCGCAGGTGAAAATACACGACCTGGGCAATGCACTGCCCGACTGGCTGGGCGGCTTTGCCAACACCTTTACCTGGAAAGGCTTCCGCCTCTATGCCCTGATTGACATCAGCCAGGGCGGAAAGGTGTTCTCGCAGAGCGTGCGCGAAGAAGTGCTCTACGGCACGACGAAAAAGACGCTGCCCGGCCGCGAAGGCGATTACGTGGCAGACGGCGTGCTGGCACAGGTGGATGCGAGTGGAAACCTGATTTATACGGACGATTTCACGGCGCTCGGCACAGGCGTCAAAAACACCATCCCGGTACGGGCGCAGGACTACTGGAACGAAGTGGCGCTCGACAAGGAGACGTTCGTCTCTGCCGAACTGCTCAACGACCTGAGCTATATCGCCATGCGGGAGATTTCGCTCTCCTGGACGCTACCCGGTAAATGGCTGGAAAAAACGTTTGTCCGCCAAGCTACCGTCGGCGCCTACGGACGGAACCTCTTTTATTTCCAGCGCAAGACGGACGGATTCTCGCCCGAAGCCTGCTCTTTCAACGTACATAACTCCTCGCTCGGCATCGAATCCACTTCCCTGCCGATGATGCGGACGATTGGCGTAAACATTTCCCTTGGATTTTAAAACCGATAAATTTTACAGGATATGAAAAGTATAATCAGAATGTTTTTTGCCGCCCTGTTGCCGGCGGTGGTTGCGTGTACGGCGGGATTTGAAGAACTCAATACGCCGCCCACCACCTTCAGCCGGGTCGACCCGGGCATGTTGCTCGCCAAGGCGCAAAAGGAACCCAAGTTCCATCAGGGGCTGGAATATCAAAACTCCGCCTACGGCTCGTGGATACAGCACTGGAATTCGAGCAACAATATTCCGATGTCGCGCTATATTTTTGCTCGCTGGGGTTGGGATACCTACTACAGCGCCCTGCGGAATGTGACCCAAATCCGCAACCATCTGCTGGCCGGGCAGGAAGAACTGCCCGAAGCGCGTACCAAACTGGCGATTGCCCGTATTGTGGAAGCGGACATCTGGCAAATCATCACCGACCTGTTCGGCGATATTCCTTTCTCGGAAAGCGCCCTGGGCGAGCAAAACCTGAACCCGCAACCCAAATACGACACGCAGGAAAGCGTCTATGCCGCCCTGATTCAAATGGTGGACGACGCGGTGAAGCAAATCAACCCCTCGGATCCCTCCTACGGCAGTTCCGACCTCTATTACGGCGGCAATGCGGAGAAATGGATCAAATACGGCCATTCGCTCAAACTGCATCTGGGTATGCGCATGAAATACGTGAAGCCCGACATGGCGCAACGCGTCGTGACCGAGGCGCTGAACAGCCCGCTGATTGCGAGTAACGACGACAATGCGCTGATCAAGACCAACACCGACAACAACGACTCCTATCACCCGGTATTGCGGCACAATCAGGGGGGAAGCCCGAGCAACCGCTATCTGGCCGAAGCGCTGGTCAATTTCCTGGTCAGTAAGAACGATCCGCGCCTGGAGTACATTGTGGCGCCCACCGTCAATTCGGTTAAGGACGGCACACCGGCATACCGGGGGAAATTCGTGGCGCCCACCGACCAGGAAATGGTCGGCATCATCGACGACGACTATTCGCTGACGGGATCTTACTTCTACCTGGCCTACAACCAGTCGCATCCGATACCGTACTATGTATTCACCTACTCCGAAATTTGTTTCTACAAGGCCGAGGCGGCGCTCGAAGGATGGGCGGGTCTGACCGAAGCCCAGGCCGAAGGCTTTTATCAGGAAGGTATCCGCGCGGCCATGGAACTGGAGCCTTTCAACATCACCGAAATCCCGCAGGCCTATATGGACGCGGAATTTTCGCTGGCCGGACTGACGAAGGAACAGAAGCTGGAAAAAATCATGACCCAGAAATGGGCGCTCCTGTTCGGTCGTTCCATCGACGCTTTTGCCGAATGGCGGCGTACGGGTTATCCCCGGCTGATACCGGGTCATAACCTCGGTTCCACAAACGGGACGATACCCCGTCGCGCCGGTTATCCGAACGACGAACTCCTGCTCAACACGAAGAATTACGAAGAAGCCGTGAGCCGCATGACCCACGGCGACACTTATCTTTCCCGTGTCTGGTGGGACGTGAGGTAAACCCGGCCTGCCTGCGTAAAAAGAAAACTCATCATGTCCGGCAACGGTTCATGGATGAGTTTTCTTGTTTTAACCTGAGTTCGATATAACCAATTCGGCGGTGTTAAGGAGTTGTCAAGAAATAAACCATCCGAATTTACGGGAAATGTTTTTTGCATTACAAAGCCCGAAAATGATTACATACCCCGGTATGCGCACATTTTCGGGCTGAAGGAATGCGAAAAACAGACCCGTAAAAGGAAGGGTTCTTTCCGGACAATTCCTTCGCCGGCTCGCAAAAAAAGATGAAAAACAGGCAGAAAACGAATCCATCCCCCTCCCGGATGATTTTCATCCCGGGAGAGATGAATTTCATCCCGGGAGAGATGATTTTCATCCCGGGAGAGATGAATTTCATCCCGGGAGAGATGAAATTCGTCCCGGGGGAGATGAATTTCATCCCGGGGGAGATGAAATTCGTCCCGGGGGAAATAAAATTTATCCGGGGTGGAATGAAATTCATCCCGGGAGAGATGAATTTCATCCGGGGAGAAACGAAATCCGTTCCGGGGGAAATGAAATCCGTCCCGGGGGAGATGAAATCCGTCCGGAGGGGAGATGAAATCCGTCCGGAGGGGAACGAAATCCGTCCGGGGGAGATGAAATCCGTCCGGGGAGAAAATGAAACCATCCTCCGGCAACTGATAGAAACCCCTAAATCAAAGTTTGCGAAGAATAGTCAGCGCATGACGCGTGCGTATACCTGTGCCTGCTATAGATTATAGGGAACCTCTAAAAGCCCCCAACGCTACGCTACGCTCCGCAGAAAAAGAAAAAGTGGTCCGCGAATGTCCGCGAATAATTTATTCGCGTTCCTTCGCG